>CAZXWB010000045.1:0-12278 GCA_964644395.1 uncultured Hyphomonadaceae bacterium
ATGGCCTGAGCGGCGGACCAGCCGGTCGATATACGGCGAGCGGTCACGCGCCGCCTCGATCGCGGCGGCGGGATCCTCGGCAAGCTGGGAGACGAGCCGGATCACTTCGCCCTCGGCAGGACAAGCCGCGCCGCGAGGCCCGGACGCTCCGGCGGTCCGCCCGCATCGCCCAGTTCAAACCGCCCGCCATGGTGGTCCGCCACCGCCGAAACGAGAGACAGGCCGAGGCCGCTGCCGGGCGTGGAGCGCTCGGTTTCCAGGCGCACGAAACGTTCCAGCGCGCGCTCGCGGTCGGCTTCGGGAATGCCGGGCCCGGTATCGGTCACCGTGATGGCCACCTGACGGTCCTTCTCCCGCGTCGCCGAAACCGTGATCGTTCCGGCCGTACCGGCGTACTTCATCGCATTGTCGATGAGGTTTGCCACGGCCTGGCCGATCAGTTCGCGGTCGCCCAGTATGGCGAGATCGACATCGATCCGGGACTTCAGTTCCACACCTTCCTCCTCGCAGACAGGCTCATACATCTCCACCATTTCGTTAAGGATGCCGGAAACGTCCAGCAGCACGAGCGGGCTGCCACCGCCGGCCTCCAGGCGCGACAGGCGCAGTATGGCGGAGAAGGTGTTCAGCACACGATCGACCTCCTCCAGCGTCTGTTCAAGCTCCTGGCGGGCGCCCTCGGCGTCGAGGTCGCTCGTGGTGGCGGTCTCGAGGCGGTGGCGCAGCCGGGTCAGCGGCGAGCGGAGATCGTGGGCAATGGCGTTGCCGGTGTCGCGTGTCGATTCCACCAGCTTTTCGAGCCAGGCCAGCATGGCGTTCAGCCGCTTCGACAGGCGTCCGAACTCGTCATCGGCGGTCTCGCCCGGCGCGCGCAGCGACAGGTCGCCGGCCATGACCCCCTCGGTGGTGCGCACCAGCGCATCGGCGCGCCGCGACGCGCCCCAGGAAATCGCGACGCCTCCGATCAGCGACAGGAAGAGCGCCACCGGTGCGGCGATGAGCAGGGCTTCGGTGATGCGTCGCACGACCCGCGTGCGTTCCTCGAAATCGTAGGCCACCAGCAGCACACCGCCATTGGCGAGCCTCACCGCGCGACCTTCGGCAGAGCGTTCCTGCCTGCGGTAGCGATAGTGGAAGGGCACCTTCTTGTACTCGCCGGGCAAGGGCGCCTGCAGGGGCAGGCCGCTGAAGTCGCCAGAGACCTTACGGCCGTCGGGACCCTGCAAGTAGTAGAGAAACGGGCCCGGCGCGGCGGCGCGCTCGGCAACATACTGGTTGACCGAGTCGAAGCCGCCGGTGCCGTAGACGAGCCCGATCTGGTTCAGCTCCGTCATCACCTGGCGATTGGACTCGTCCTTGATGTAGCCCACCGTGGAGAAATAGATGAAGGCAAAGAGGCCGGCCGAGAAAAGCGAGAACAGGACGAAGTTTCCGAGCGCGAGCCGGAACGTCATGGTCCTGAACATGGGCGGCAGCCTGAATTTCATGGGCTAAGCTATGGGGTGGCCAGCCGGGAGAGGCAATGGCGACGGGCACCTGGCCGGATTGCAATTGTGAAAGACCGCTGGCGCGGAAAGGACACTGGCCATGCGAGCGCTCTGGAGATTTCCGCTGCTGGGTCCGGCGGTGTTTCGTGTCTGGACGCTCGACGCCCGGCGCAAGTTCGCCTGGACACGCGACTGGCTGCCGACGGACGCCCCGCTGCTGGAGGTCGGCTCAGGCCCCGGCAGTGTGCTCAGCGTGTTTCGCGACGCCAGCCTCGATGTCACCGGGCTCGACATTCGCGACACGAGCTATCGCGCGGCGCTGCGCCCGACACTCTATGACGGCAAGGCCATGCCCTTTGCCGACGGCACGTTCGGGGCCGCCCTGCTCCTGACAATGCTGCACCACACCCCCAATCCCGATGCGATCCTGCGCGAGGCCGCACGCGTCGCCCGGCGGCTCATCGTGATCGAGGACGTCTTCGAGAACAGTTTCCAGCGCCGCTACACCAAGCTGGCCGACAAGCTCACCAATCTCGAATTCTTCGGCCACCCACACACCAATCGCGACGATCGCGCCTGGCGCGCCACGTTCGATGCGATGGGTCTCGCGCTCGTCCATGCCAGGGTCCACCGCCTGGCCGGCATCTTCCGCCAGGCGGTTTACGTGCTGGACACCGGGAGCGCGCGCCCTCAGCCCTGGAGCCGGTAACCCGAGCCGCGCACCGTGTGCAGCAGGGGTTCGTCGAACTCCTTGTCGATCTTCGCCCGCAGGCGGGAGATGTGCACGTCGATGACGTTGGTCTGGGGATCGAAATGATAGTTCCAGACCTTCTCCAGCAGCATGGTGCGGGTCACCACCTGGCCGGCATGGCGCATGAGGAATTCCAGCAGCTTGAATTCGCGCGGCTGCAGGTCGATGGGCTGGCCATCGCGCGTCACTTCTCGCTTCAGGAGGTCCATGGACAGCGGCCCGGCCACCAGGGTTGTCGGCGGGGTGTCGTGACTGGAGCGCCGGGCCAGGGCCTCGACACGGGCGATCAGCTCCTCGCTCTCGAAGGGCTTGGTCAGGTAATCATCGCCGCCGGCCTTCAGGCCTTCCACCTTGTGGTCGACCTCACCGAGCGCTGACAGGAACAGTGCCGGCAGGGTGCCGCCGCCGGCGCGGAACTCCTTCAGGAGCGTGATACCGTCTTTCTGGGGCATCATGCGGTCGACCACCATGACATCGTAATCGTCCTTGCGCGCCTCCTCGAGACCGCTCCTGCCTTCACTCACGGTGGTGACGTCGAAACCTGCTTCTGCAAGCGCCTTTTCGACGAAATCCGCCATGGCCTTGTCATCCTCGATCACAAGCACACGCATTCGTTTACCCTTCCTGCCTGTTGAGCCGCCTGTTGCCCCCGGCCCCGGAACTCGTCGGTTGAAGCGGCGATCCCACTGTCAGGACCGCCGCTCCGGATGTGTGTTTCATGTGCAGCCAACGGTTCGCCATCGCGCTCGCTGGCTACGACACGGCCTCAGCTCTGACCGTCGAACGGCACGGCGAGGTAGATGGTGCGGCCCTCCGACACGATGGCCAGGGCGACATGCTCACGACCGGTTCTGCGGGCATCGGTCACCGCATCGGCATATTCCTCCGGTGTGCTCACGGGCTTCAAATTCACTTCCGTGATGACGAGACCCGGCTCCAAGCGCATTTCGCCAAGCGGACCCCGCGCCATCAGGTCGGTGATCACCACGCCGCCCTCGACGCCGATGTCTTCGGCTTCGTCGGCGTCCAGCGCAGCCATCATGGCGCCGAGCGGCACCTCCACATCGCTGTCCTCATAGTCGCGCGGATCGGGATCATCGGCGGTCGGGCGATTGACCTGTTCGGTGAGATCCTTCGGGCGCTCGTCGACGCGGACATTAACCAGTCGCTCGCTGCCGCGACGCAGGAGACGGAAATCATTGCGCGTGCCGGCAATCAGGGCTCCGACCTGACGCGTCAGGTCGACGCTGTCTTCCACCGAACGCCCGTTCAGCCCGAGGACGATGTCGCCCTGCTGGAGACCAAACTTGTCGGCCGGGCTGTCGGCAGTGACGTTGGAAATGATCGCGCCGTTATTGTTCGGCAGACCGAGCGCTTCGGCCATGTCCTCCGACAGGCTCTGGATCGTCACACCCAGCCAGCCGCGGGTCACCTCGCCATCCTCGATCAGCATGTCGACAATGTCGCTGGCCACATCGGCCGGGATGGCGAACCCGATGCCCACGGAACCGCCCGACGGCGACAGGATCGCGGTGTTCACCCCGATCACATTGCCATTGAGGTCGAAGGTCGGGCCGCCGGAATTGCCGCGATTGATGGAGGCATCGGTCTGGATGTAATCGACATAGGAACTTGACCGGCCACGATCATTGCGCTGGCCCTTGGCCGAGACGATCCCGGCCGTCGCGGTGCCGCCAAGTCCGAAGGGGTTGCCCACGGCCACGACCCAGTCGCCCACGCGCAAATCCACATTGTCGGAGAATTCCACATAGCGGAAACGCTGGCCATTGACCGGATCGACCTTGAGGACGGCCAGGTCGGTTTCCCCATCGGCGCCGATCAATTCGGCTTCAAGCTCGGTGCCGTCATCCATGACGACGGTGATTTCGGTGGCTTCGTCCACAACGTGATTGTTGGTGACGATGAAACCGTCATCGGACACGAAGAAGCCCGAGCCAAGCCCGCCAACCCGGCGCGTCGGGCGGTCACTATCGTCATCCTCATCATCCTCGTCGTCGCTTTCGGGCAGGTCGCGGAAGGGATTGAGCAGTTCGGGAATGCCGATCCGGGGCACTTCCCGCTCACTGACCACGTTGATGGAGACGACCGAGGGGCTGACCTGCTCGATCAGGTCGGCGAAACTCATCGGGGCACCACCCGGCGCCTCGATCTGGATGGGCTGGCGGGCCTCGGCGGTCAGGACCGTGCCGCCGGCCAGGCTCGTACCGAGGATGGCGGCGCCGCCCATCAGGGCCACTTTCAGCCGATTGACACCCTGGCTCATGGTCATTGCTGGCATGCTTTCCTCTTTCTGGTCTGTCGCGGGCCTGCCCGCTGTCATGGTGGATACGCGGCCCGGCAGAATTTCATAATCTGTCCGGGAACTTAGGTAGTTTTACGGCAAAGTTGGGATTAAAGATCAGCAATAGAAGTCCCACGGCGCAGTGGCGACATCTCACATTACATATCGGTACTATTTCACCTGTAATGTTCTGACCTCGCCGGATCGTTCCAGGGTCTGGTGAACGGGGCACTTGTCGGCGATCTCCATCAGGCGGGCCTGCTGCTCCGCGCTGAGATCGCCCTCCAGGCGTATCTGGCGGTGATAGACATCCAGCGGCACGCCCTCCTCGCAATGGTCGCAATCCTTCGCATGCACGCGCTCATATCGCACCGTCACAGCGACCCGCTTCAACGGCCACTTTTTGCGCTGGGCATACATGCGCAGCGTCATGGAGGTGCAGGCGCCGAGGCCGGCCTCGACGAAGTCATAGGGGGTGAGGCCGAGATTGTCGCCGCCATAGCTCGCCGGCTCATCAGCAAGGGCCACATGGCCGTCATGGCTCACCACCCACTGGGTGAACTTGCCCGTGCCGGTCTCGGCGACCAGTACCTCGCCCTTGCCCGCAGGCGCCGGCGGTGCGTCATTGGGGACGGCGTTCGGGACGTATTGGCCGGCCCAGGCTGCCAGCGTGCGGGCCACGAAGGCGGCGTCTTCGGTGCGCGTCAGCAAGTGGTCGGCGTCATCGAGGCTGATGAAGCTCTTGGGATGCTTGGCGCTGACAAAAAGACCGGTGGCATTGTCGATGCCGACGATCTCGTCGCGCGGCGCATGCATGACGATCAGCGGCTTGCGCAGGGCGCCGGCGGCGTCGCGCACCTTCGCGCCGCGCACATCCTCGACGAATTGCTTCTCGATCGTGAAGGGCCGGCCCGCCAGCATGACCTCGGCCTTTCCCGCGGTCTCGATCTCGCCGAGGGCCGGGGCGAACTGGTGGAGCACATGATCGGCTTCCGACGGTGCGCCGATTGTGGCCACGGCGTGGACCTGCGGGATGTCTGCAGCCGCCACGATGACGGCCGCACCGCCCAGACTGTGGCCGACCAGCAGGTCCGGCCCGCCATGGTTTTCAGCCAGCCAGCGCGCGGCGGCGACCAGATCCTGCACATTTGTGGAGAAGTTGGTGTTTGCGAAATCACCCTCGCTGTAGCCGAGCCCGGTGAAATCGAAGCGCAGTACGCCGAAACCCTCACGCGCCAGGCCCGCGGCAATCCGCCGGGCGGCGTGGACATCCTTGGAACAGGAGAAACAGTGGGCAAACAGCGCCATGCCGCGGGGCTTGCCTGGCGGCAGGTCGAGCCTCGCCGCCAACTGTCCACTGTGTCCGGGAAATTCGATCCGTTCGGTGCGTGCCATAGCCTGCCCTCGCCTTGTCCGTGGCCTGAGCCGAGAGATGGGAGACTGGCAGGTTTCGCTCAACTCACAAGGGCGGGAGCGGCGTGTGATGGGACAGTCCGGTGCCGAGGGTGCAGAGCGTTGCCTCCCCGACGCAAGTCGGGGCCCATGGCAAGAGGTTTCGTCCGCTTGAACGGGTTGGAGTTCCGCCCGCAAAGCGTCGCGGAGAGACCCCGCCAGGCCGCACCGTTCCTCCATGGGCCCCGGCTTGCGCCTGGGAGGCACCTGATTGCGGACATTACGGATCGATGCTTTCCGGGCGCACCGGCTCGATCTCTGTCGCTTGCGCCTTTCTTCGGCGGATGGCGAACGCCACAAGCCCCGCGCCGACCAGCAACACAAAGGGCAGCGTCCAGAGCAGCACGCCACCAAAACTGTTGGCCCGCGGGCGCAGAAGGACGAATTCCTCATAACGCTGGGCGAACCAGTCGCGGATTTCGGCGTCGGTCATGCCCGATGCTACCTGCTGTCGCACCTGACGACGCATGTCTTCGGCAATGTCGGAGGCCGATTGCGAGATCGGTTCGTTCTCGCAGGCCACACAGCGGATTTCCCGCATCAGGGCTTGGGCGCGGGCTTCCTCTTCCGGGTTCTCCAGCGGCCCAGAGGGCGCACCGCCGGCCTGCAACACTGCAAACAGCGTGAGGAGGGAGGCCAGCCAGTTCATTCCGCCGCCACCGCTTCGGCTTGCGGGGTCCTCACCCTCGCCCTACGGCGGGGCAGGAGCGACAGCCCGCCGCCCAGCGCCATCAGGATCGTGCCGATGAACACCCAGTCGATGAAGGGATTGAAATAGACCCGGAAGCTCCACCGGGTGGCATCCTCCATGGTGCGCACCTCACCCAATGCGACATAGAGGTCGCCCGCCCAGGTCTTGTGGATGGCGGTCTCGGTGGTGGGCATCCGGGCGGCCGGATAGAAGCGCTTGTCCGGCGAGAGCGCGGTCTGGCTGTCGCCCTTGGTGGCGGTCAGATAGGCGCGGTCAGCATACCAGTTCGGCCCCTCCACAGACGTCACGCGGTCAAGCTCCAGCGTCCAGCCGGCCACCTCGCGCGACTCGCCCGGCGCGAGCACGATGGTGCGCTCATAGCGCAGGCCTGTCTCGACCACCGCACCGATGACGAAAACGCCGATACCGACATGGGCGAGCGTCATGCCCCAGACCCGTCCCGGTAGCCGGAACACCCTGCCCGGTTGCCAGAGCGCCCGGCGGAAAAGCTCGATCAGGCCGCCCGCCACCAGCCAGAGGCCGAGCCCGATGCCGATGGCATGGCCAATGCCAAAGGGCGCGGTCAGGCGCTCCTCCATGGTCACACCGCTGAAGTCGGGCCGCGGCAGCATCATGCCGAAGGCAATCGAGGCGAGCAGCAGGGCCGCCAGCGCCACACCCCAGCGGATGAGGCCCTCCCGCTTCGCCCGTCCCCAGGCCCAGGACTGCACAACCGGCAGGGCAAACAGGAGCAGGCCCAGCATGGGTGAGAAGGTCATGTTGAAATAGGGTGGGCCCACAGAGGCCTGGTCGCCGGTCAGCGACTCCACGATCAGCGGAAAGAGTGTGCCGAGCAGGACCGTCGCGGTCGCCACGGCAAACACCAGATTGTTGGCCAGCAGCGCACCTTCGCGGCTCACCCATTCAAAGGGCGGGCCCTTGCCGAGCTTGTCGGCGCGCAGGCCGAACAGCGCAAGGGCCGCACCCCCGAGCACGATCAGGCCGCCGAGCAGGACCAGCCCGCGTGTCGGGTCGATGGCGAAAGCGTGGACCGATGTCAGAACGCCGGAGCGCACGAGGAAGGCACCGAGAATGGAAAAACAGAAGGCGAGTACCGCCAGGAGCGCCGTCCAGGCCGCGAACGCGCCGCGCTTTTCCGTGACGATGAGCGAATGCAGGAGCGCGGTCCCGATCAGCCAGGGCATGAAGCTCGCATTCTCGACGGGGTCCCAGAACCACCAGCCGCCCCAGCCGAGCTCGTAATACGCCCAGTAGGAACCGAGCGCGATGCCGATGGTCAGGAAGATCCAGGCCCACATGGTCCAGGGCCGGGCAAGCTTTGCCCAGGCGCTGTCGATGCGACGCTCCATCAGGCCGGCGGCGGCGAGCGAGAACACGAAGCTGAACCCGACATAGCCGAGATAGAGCATGGGCGGGTGGATCGCGAGCGCGGGGTCCTGCAGGAGCGGATTGAGATCAGCCCCCTGCAGCGGCGGGCTCAGGTCACGCAGGAAGGGGTTGGAGGCAAACAGGAGATAGGCGAGCGAGGCGGCCGCAAGTATTCCCTGAATGCCGATGGCGCGCGAGATCAGCACGTCCCGTTCGGTGCGGATGAATGTCGCCGCTGCCGCGCCGAAACCGAGCGTCACCAGGCACCACAGCGCCATGGAGCCCTCATGGTTCCCCCAGGTGCCGGCAAACTTGTAGATGGCCGGTTTCAGCGTGTGGGAGTTTTCCGCCACCAGGGTGACGGAGAAATCCGAGATCATGAAGGCGCGCACGAGCAGGGCGAAGCTGAGCAGCATCAGCGCAAAGCCGAGATGGGCGCTGGCGCGCGCCGCGCCCGACTGACCCGACAGGCCGAACCAGGCCTGGAGCCCCGAAAGCGCAAGCGCGAAAAAGGCGAGCAGGTGGGCGAACTCGATCATGAACCGTCGGTCCCCACCGTCTCGGAATAGGCCGCGCCATCAACCGGCTCTTCATGGAGGTCGCGTAGCTCGCGCGGGACATAGTTCTCGTCATGCTTGGCAAGAATTCGTGTGGCGCGGAAGACGCCGTCCTCGCCGAACGCCCCGTCGGCCACCACGCCCTCGCCCTCGCGGAAAAGGTCCGGCACGATGCCGGTATAGGTCACGGGCACGGTCTCGACACCGTCGGTGACATTGAACAGGATGTCGGCCCCGTCGCCATATTCCAGCGACCCCTCCTCGACCATGCCGCCGAGCTTGAACACCTTCCCCTGCGCAACGCCGCCGGCCTCGATAATCTGGCCCGGCGTCATGAAGAACATGGCATTGGAGCGGATCGCCACCAGGGTCAGCGTCGCCGCCGCCGCCAGCAGAACGCCGGCCACGCCGATCACCCAGAGCCGTTTTGTCCGTGCACGCATGGGGTCTCCCTTGGAGCAATTCCTTCTGTCAGAGAATAGGGTTTAATCCGCAGGCTGGCGAGTGCGTCATACCGTGCGGGATCGATCAGGACAGGTGATGGTTTCAGGGCGTCTGCCCCTGCGATGCGACCGTATCGACCAGGCGCCGGAGTTCCGTGCGGCGCGAGTCGCCCTCGGGAAACACATTTGCCACGCTGTCCCAGACCTGGCGCGCGCGGGCCGGCTCGCCCTGCTGCCAGAAGCGCAGGCCCGCCATGAAGCCGGCGCGGACCTGATCGGTGTCCAGTGCAAAGGCCTGTCCGTAGAGCTGTGCGGCTTCACGCGTAACCTCGCCATCGCTCAGGCGCATGAAGGCATCGGCCAGGCCGATCAGGGCGGGAACATACTCGCCATCGCGGCGAATGGCCGACTCGTAGGCGCGCAGGGCCTCCTCGTCACGGCCTTCGGAGACGAGGAGTTCAGCGGTGAAGAAATGCGGCTGGGGATCGTCGGGGCGCTCGGCCTTGAGCAATTGCAGGCGGACCAGCACCTCCTCGCGGCTCATCTCCTCGGGGCTGCGGTTCTGCAGTTCCTCGGCACGTTCGGCGAAGGGCACATCGGCCTCACCCGGGGCCCCCGTCACGCCGTAGGCAACAAGCGCAAAGGCACCGGCGGCGGCGACGAGCCCGGCGCGCCGGAGTTTCTGCCGACGCTCTCCCGGCCCGCCCGCAAGCAGGATGACAAGCCCGATCAGGACAAGGACACCAACGGCGAAAGTCCACATGACCGCGACATATGCCTCAACCAGCCGGGAAGTCCATCGCGACCCTTAGTCCTCCCAGGGGCGCATCAGAGAGTTCCAGCCGGCCATTGTGCAGCTCCACCAGTTCGCTGACGATGGAGAGGCCAAGCCCCGTGCCCGGCGTCTGCTCGTCGAGGCGCCCGCCCCGCTTCAGCGCGATTTCGCGCTGGTCCGGCGTCAGGCCCGGCCCGTCATCATCGACATTCAGTTGAAGGCGGCCATTCTCGACCGCCGCGCTGACACGCACGCGGCGCGTCGCCCATTTGCCGGCATTTTCGAGGAGGTTGCCGAGAAGCTCTTCCAGATCCTGTCGCTCGCCGCGGAACACCGCCGTCTCCGGCACCTCAACGTCAATGCTCAGCGCCTTGTCGCGGAACAGTCGCTCCATCAGGCGGGAGAGGTCGGCCACCACGGGCTCAAGCTCGCTGCGCGCACCGAGGATCTCCGCGCGTGCGGCCGCCTGGGCGCGCTTCAGGTAATGTTGGACATTGGACTGCATGGTCTCGGCCTGGCGTCGCACCAGCTGGTCCATGTCGCTGTCCCCGCTTGCCTCGTTCATCAGGACAGCAATGGGCGTTTTCAGGGCGTGTGCCAGGTTGCCGACATGGGTCTGCGCGCGGGAGACGACCTCCTTGTTGTGCTCGATCAGCGCGTTCAGCTCATCGGTCAGGGGCGCGACTTCCGACGGGTAGTCCTCCTCCAGCCGTTCGCGCCGGCCCTCGCGGATATCATTCACATGGGCGGCGATCTGGCGCAGCGGCTGCAGTCCGTAGCGCACCTGCAGGTACATGGCGAGCAGGACACCGGCGGCAAGCACGCCCATCAGCGCCACAAGCAGGATGAGAAAGTTGCGCGAAGCCGCCTGCTGGGCGGAGCGGTCCATCGCAGCGGTGAAGACGATGGGCTGGCTGCGATTCTCGATACGCACCGCCCGAATGCCGAGGCGCACCGGCTCGTCATTCGGGCCCACCGCATTGCCGTAGACGATCTGTCCCGGGTTCGCCAGCGCCTCGGCCAGGGTCTCGGCATTGATCGGCGGGTCGGCGTCGAACACGCTGTCGGAGGTGATGCTGCCGGCCGGCGCGCCCGTCGGATCGACGGCCACAATGGCCCAGTAGCGCCCCGACAGCGGCACGCCGAAATCGGGGTGCTCGGGAAGCGTGGCGTCGGTGGTGGTGATGCGTCCGTCGCGGATCAGCCGGCCATCCTCGAAGATTTCCACGGGCTCGACCGCACGGGTCAGCTCGATCGTGGTCCGGTCAAGCTCGTTTTCCAGCAGGCGCAGGGTCTGGGCCCGGTAGACCGCGCCGAGCAGGAGCGTGCCCGCCACGAGCACCACAAGCGACCAAAGCGCCGCCCCCAGGAAGAGGCGGCGCGCAAGGCTGGGTCGCGAGGTTGTGTCCTTATCCTGCTGCAACGCTCGGCTCGGCATCCGGGTCGATCAACCGGTAGCCCAGCCCGCGTTCGGTCTGGATGCGATCGGAGCCGATCTTCTTGCGCAGGCGCCCGATGAAGACCTCGATCGTGTTGGAATCGCGGTCGAAATCCTGATCATAGATGTGCTCGACCAGTTCGGTGCGCGGCACGACGCGGCCCTGATGGTGCATCATGTAGGCCAGCACGCGGTATTCATGCGCCGTCAGCTTGATCGGCTCACCGTCCACCGTCGCCCGGGCCGCGCGCGTATCGACACGCAGCTCACCGCATTCAAGCGCCGCGGCCGAATGCCCCGCCGCCCGGCGCAGGAGCGCGCGCAGGCGGGCCAGAAGCTCCTCGGTGTAGAAGGGCTTGGTGAGATAGTCATCGGCACCGGCATCGAAGCCCGCCACCTTTTCCGACCAGCGGTCGCGCGCCGTCAGGATCAGCACGGGAAAGTCCTTGCCGTCCTCGCGCCAGCGCTCCAGCACCGACACGCCGTCCATCTTCGGCAGGCCGAGATCGAGGATCACCGCGTCATAGGGCTCGGTATCGCCCAGAAAGTGCCCGTCCTCGCCATCGGCGGCGAGATCCACGGCATAGCCGGAATTCGTGATCGCCTCGGCAAGCTGCCGGCGGAGATCGGGATCGTCTTCAACAACAAGAATACGCATGGCTGGTCCTCAGGCCCCCCTTTCGCCTCTAATCTGTCCGGTTCGCGCGTCGACAACAAGGTCGATCTTGCGCCCGTCCTTCGTCATCCAGGAGATATGGTATTCCAGCCCGCCGCGCGAGGAGTAGAGATCGGCGTCGAGCTGGTAGCCGCCATAGCGGGCCTTCAGCATCTTGAAGACGTCTTTCAGGGGGATGGTCTGGCCACGCTCGCGCGCATCCCGCGCCTCCGAGGGCGACCATTGCGAGGAATAGCCCTGGGCCGAAAAGCGCTGCGCTTCAGCGGCCGGAAGCCCGCCAAGCGAGAGAGCGCCCATGAGGGCAAGAGATGCGAGAA
>CAZXWB010000046.1:0-12213 GCA_964644395.1 uncultured Hyphomonadaceae bacterium
TGGTGCCCAGAAGAGGACTCGAACCTCCACGCCTTGCGGCACACGGACCTGAACCGTGCGCGTCTACCAATTCCGCCATCTGGGCACGTCATTGGAAGGACGGCTAACTAATGGGGCAAAGGCGCCGCGTCAATGGTGGATGTCGGAAGGCGGCCGGGAGAAGTCCATAGCGGCATCCGGGCCGTCGCGCCAGGCGTCAGAGACTGACTCAAGATTCGACACAGTCGAATTCTGGTGCGCCTGGCCAGCCCTCTCCCCCTCCCGACCACCCAATTCTGGGCACCATATGGGCGGTCGGGAGGGGGAGAGGGCTGGCGTGGTGCTTCAAAAACGCCGCAAGGCGGCGTTTTGGTTCGGACACTCAGCTCTTCCAGCGCAGGGATCGGGCCTTGACGGGATTGGCAAACGGGCGGGCCTCGGTGCGGCTGGCGGACCATTCCTTCTTCAGCGTCTGGTACCATTTCGCCTGCACGTCGATGTCGTCGATCCACAGCATGCCGTTCTGGTGGGCCATGCCCTCATTCTGCAGGTCCACCATGCGGCCATCCTGGCGCAGGAATGTGCGCATGGCGGGTTTCATCACCGGAGTGAGGAGGTTGAGCAGCGGCGCGCCCCACCACCAGGTGAACTGGGTGATCCGCGTACGCTTGGCCTCTTCCGGCGTCAGGCAGGTGAGCGTCAGCAGGCGCGCGCGTTCGTTTTCCACCACTTCCCAGCGATAGCCGGGCAGCTGGAAAAGGATTTCCGTCGTCACGTCGCCGCCGAACAACGCCTTGTAGGCCACGCTGCTGGATGAGGGCTGGTGGCGGGCGATCGCCCAGCCGCGCTCGCGGGGCTCGAAGCGCTTCTCCTTCAGGCGCAGGCCCGTGGATGGCGGGCGCCACCACCACTGGTTATGGACGAAGCCGACATGGGCGGGGTCCATCAGCCCCACCACGGCGTCATCCATGTGCGCATTGAAAACGTCGCCCAGCACGTATTTCGGCCGGTCCGGCAGTTCGCCGAAATCCGGCGGCGGCACGTCGGGCGCGGCAGTGGCCCGCGGGTCGTGGCGCACGAAGACAAAGACCATGCCGTGGGCCTCATGGACCGGGTAGCGGCGCACCTTCACGCGCGACGGGTCCATCTGGTCGTCGTCCACCAGGCTCGGCATCAGCCGGCAGACACCGTCGGTGCCGAACCGCCAGCCATGGTAGGGACACTCCACCGTGGGTTCGCCTTCGGTCTCGACCTGGCGGCCCGCCGAGAGCGGCACGAGGCGATGGGGACAGATATCACGCAGGGCGAAAGCCTCGCCAGCCTCCGTGCGCGCGAGCAGCACCGGCTCGCCGCAGATCATGCGCCGGAACTGCTTGCCCTTTTTCAGCGCCTTGGAAGCACAAGCCAGATACCAGCTATCGGTCAGCCAGCCCTCGGGCGTGATGCCGCGCCTGTCGGCGGGGGCGGTCGTTGCGGGAGGTGTCGTGGTGCCGTCGGCCATGGCTGGCTTATCCATCAACAGGGCCGCCGGCGTCCAGCGTCAATCGCGTCACTCACCACCCAGCAACACCATCATCTGCCCGTAGCCGCGCACCATGCGTTCCAGATTCTCCAGCGAAATCCGCTCATTCGTGCCGTGGAAGCCGGTGAGGTCCTCCGGGCTCATGCGGGCGGGCATGAAGCGGTAGACGCTGTCGGTGATGGCGGTGGCGTAGCGCCCGTCCGTGGCGCCGATGACAAGTGCCGGCGAGACCGGCGCGCCATCGCCAACCTCGGCGGCCACGGCGGCGAGCACGGCGTAGGCGCGGTTGTCGACGGGCGAAACGGGGCTTGCACCCGCCCCGCGCAGGCCGCCCTGGCTCGCGAGCACGCTGACACCTTCGAAGCGGGAAATCACCTCTTCGATATGGGCGAGGACGGCATCCTCGCTGTCGGAGGGGTGGATGCGGAAATTCACCACCGCCATGGCGCGCTGGGCGAGCACGTTTTCCTTGGCCGAGCCCGAAAGCATGGTGGGAGCGGTCGTTGTGCGGATCATCGCGTTGGCGGCGGGAATCTTCGACATGGCATCTTCCACCAGCGGCCGGAAAAGCCAGAGATTGGCAAACGCCATGCGCTGGGTGAAGGGCAGGTCGGGGCCGGCGGCCTCGAACAGCGCCGAGACGGTGGGATCATCGAAATGCGCCGGCATCTGGTTGTCGTCGAGGGCGACAACGGCGCGCGACAGCCGCACCGCTGCGGAATCGCGGGGCGGTGAGGAGGAGTGCCCGCCCTCGCCCTCCGCCACGATCTGGACCGTGATATAGCCCTTCTCCGCGACACCGATGAACGCCATCGCCTCGCCCGTGAGCGGCGAGGGATCGACCACCATGAAGCCCTCATCAAGCGCCATCATGGGCGCCACACCGCGGGATTTGAGCAGGGCCACGCCGGCCTCGGCACCGGAACCCGAGACCTCCTCGTCATGGCCAAAAAGGAAGTAGATCGTCCGTTTGGGCCGGAAACCGGAACCGATCAGGGCCTCGGCGGCCTCCATGAGCGTGACCATTGATGCCTTGTCGTCAATCGTGCCGCGGCCATAAAGGAAGCCATCCACCACCTCGCCCGCAAAGGGCGGCGCGGTCCAGTCGCCCTCGGTGCCGAGATTGACCGGAACCACGTCCTGGTGGGCCATGAAGAGGATGGGTGCGAGGGCGGGGTCGGAGCCCTCCCAGGTGTAGAGCAGTGTCAGCGTGCCCGGTACGATTTCGCGGCGCATCTCGGCATGGGCGGCGGGATAGGTCGCCCGCAGCCAGTCATGCAGGTCGATCCACGGCTGTTCGGTGCCCGGCCGCGGATCGCCGGGTTGAAGGGTGATGGTGCGAAAGCGCAGCGCCTCGGCCACCCGGTCGGCAATGTCATCACCACTTCCGGCGGGGACCTCCGGCAGCGTTATCGGCGCGGTGCCGGCCGGCGCCTGCCCGTAATTGAAGGTGCGGAAGACCACCACCACGGCCATGATGGCCGCCAGGAAGACCAGTCCGCCAATGATCTGCCAGAATGTCCGCATCGGATCGCCCTCTCCTTGCACGGTCGCGCATTCTGTCTTTCTGGGGCATTCTTGGCTCCAGGCAAAGGGAGGATGCCATGAAACCCGTGATCACAGCCCTCATGCTCGCGCTCGCCGCGTGCGCCACGGCCCGCCAGGCTGCCTGGGACGCTGACCGCTGGCTGCGCCAGGACGACAACGAAGTGTCGGCCTCGGGCTGGCAGTTTTCCGCCGCACCGGTTCGCGGCGATGGCTTCAAGCTGAAACTCTCGCTGAAGACCGACGGCCTGTTCCGCCCTGCGGGGGCCGACGAGGTCGCCACGATCGAGGATTTCGAGGCCGCCGCGCGGGCCGCCGCTCCGGAGGGTTGCGTGCTGGAACGCATAGACCTGACCGCCGACCGCGGGGCGGTGGCGGCCTATGCGTGCGACTGACCGGTTCCGCTGGTTGCCGTCCCGCCTACCAGGCCTGAGTGATGCGGCAGGGATGGCTGCCCGGATAGTTTCCGAACTGGTCGGTCAGCGTGAAGCTGCTCGGCCCGGTCATGTCGACGCGCAGGACGGTCTCGCGGTTCAGCACGTTCGGGTCGTAGAAGCGCAGGAAATTGTTCTCGCCCGAAAGCGCGAGCGCGCCTTGCGGCGAGGAAAGCTGGCCATTCCAGTAGATCGTGCGCGAGCCGTCGGCAATGACACCCCTGATTTCGGGATTGGGACCATTGCCCCAGACGATGCCGGCGCCGCCAATGGCTTCGTATTGCAGGGATAGCTGGGTCGGCTGGCCCATGATCTGGCACTGGGCGTTGAAGCCGCCCTTCGGCGTTGCGTTTTGCGCCGCCGCGGATGCAGCAAGAGCGGTGGCCGCAAATGCGAGCAGGATTGCGCGTGTCACGATGGTCCCCTTTTCCAGACTGCAACGACACAATCATGCCGCAGGCCACCTGAAGGGAAGCTGAACCGGTCGGCCCCGAAATCGCCTCGGCGCTGTAAGCTCAGCGCAGGCCCGCCATCCCGCCCGGATCGAGCTCGCCGGTGAGGCTCGCCTGCCAGATCTTGCCCTTGGTGGAGCGCGGCAGCGCGATGGCGACCTTCAGCAGCCGCGAGCCCATCTTGCAGACATCAGCGCTGGCGATCTGTGACGGCGTCGGCTGCCTGCCGGACCGGAACATGGCGAATTCCGGCGATTTCTGCAGGCCCTGGACGGTCATCATCAGGGTCATCATGTCATCGGAGCCCGGCTTGCCATAGCGCTTGGGCTTGCGCTGGGCCTGCTGGATCGCCTCGACCATGATGAGGTTCATTTCGAGGCTGAATTCGTAAAGCGGTGTGCCCGGCCGGTCGGCGCCGGAGATCAGGCGCTTCATCTCCGACTGGATGCGCGATTCCGACATGCCCTGATAGGCAAGATAGGTCCCGCCGCTGCACCAGCGGCTGTTCTGCGCCGACAAGGATTTCAGGGCATCGCGGGACAGTTCCATCACCTCATCGACATACTTCATGTCGATATAGGCGAGCGTGGGCATGTTGGAGATGTAGAAGAGCTCGTTCCACTCGGTGAAGTTTGCCCGCATCGCCACCGGCGTGTCGCCGCGATCAAATCCACGGGCGAATTCCGCGTAGCCCGCCGGGTCGACCTCTTTCATCCCGAGGATCACATCCTGCATGCGCGCGTCGGGGAAGACCTCGGCGATCCGCGCGCGTTCCGGGTCGGCGCCCATGCCGCCGCCGGAAAAGATGTCGGGTCCCTTCCAGACCGCCAGGAACACGACCGCGGCCACGACGAGGATGCCGAGCCCAAAGAAGAGCTCATTGCCGCCGCCAGGTGCCGTCATCCGGCTTCGCGCATCATACATAACCCCACTCCACCCTGCTCTTCTCCATTTCGTGAGCACAGGCTAACCGCATAAGACTGACAAAGCCTTGCCGGGTCCGCCATCTTTGGCACTTTCCATTAACGCCGCCGCTGGCTAGCCTTCGGAAAATGGCGCAAGAGCGAAGGGGCCGGACATGGCGAACGCGCAGAGCATCATACTGCACCACTACGGCGCCTCACCCTTCGCCGAAAAGGTGCGCCTGGCGCTCCGGCTGCGCAATCTCGGCTGGGCGAGTGTGGATGCGCCCAACATGCCGCCGAAACCTGACCTGGACGCCCTGACCGGCGGTTATCGCCGCATTCCCGTGATGCAGATCGGCGCCGATATCTTCTGCGACACGCGCCTCATCCTCGACACGCTGGAGAAACGCTTCACGCTGCAGCCGCTCGGACTGCCGGGCCACAGGGGCACCGGCCAGATGGTGTCGATCTGGGCCGACAGGGTGTGGTTCCCCGTGTCCGCCGCCATTGTGTTCGCCGAGATCGGCGAGCACCTGCCCGAGACGTTCCGGGCTGACCGCGCCGAGGCCTTCGGGCGCGGCTTCGACATCGCACAGATGAAGGCCGCCGCACCGACCATGCGCGAGCAGTGGATTGCCCAGCTTGCCTGGATCGAGGCGCGGCTCGACGGTGCGCGGCGGGCCGGGACCGGTGATTTCATGGTCGGATCCAAGCCCGGCCTGATCGATGTCCACTGCGCCTTCAATGTCTGGTTCGTGAAGCAGCACCTGCCGGACTTCCTGGCCGGCGTGTTCAGGGATCATCCCCTGACCGACAGCTGGTTCGCGCGCCTGCAGGAATTCGAGGGCACCGATCCCGAAACCATCGACGCCGAAACCGCCATTGCCATTGCGCGCGATTGCGCCCCGCGCCCCGTCGCCGCCACGGTGACGCTCGACCCACGGGGCCTGCGCCCCGGCCAGCGCGTCAGCGTCACCCCCGACGACAATTGCCGCGTGCCGGTCGAGGGCGAACTGGTCCACAGTGACAGCGAATGCATCATCCTCAAGCGCTTCGATGAGCGCGCCGAGACCATCAATGTCCACTTTCCGCGTTTCGGCTACCTGATCCATTCGCTGGAATAGGCCTGGAAAAGCCAAACGCTTATACCGTGACGCCGCCGAGGGCCGCGCTCAGGCGGGTCAGCGCGCTGGCGAGCGCGGCATCGGTTTCCACCAATTGCTGACGGATCTGGATCAGGGTGCGCTGGGCATCGAGCACGTCAATGAAACCCGCCAGGCCCTCGCGGTAGAGCGCGTCGAGCTGGTCATAGGCCGCCTGGCTGCGCGCGGCCGCCTCCTCGAGTTCCCGGCGCTGCTGCCGGAAGGCGGCCACCTCCACCAGCGCGGTTTCCACCTCCTGCTGGGCTTCAAGCAGGGTCGCCCGGTAGGTGTCGAGCGCGGCTTGGGCGCGGGCTTCCTGGGCGTCGATCTCGGCTTCGCGGCGGCCAAAATCGAGCAGAGGAAGATCAAGCAGCGCCCCGATGCTGAAGGCGACCTGGTCGCTCCCGCTGCCCGCCCGTCCAGTGAGCGTGCCCGGAAGGCGCAGGGAGGGATAGAGGTCGGCCATTTCGACACCGACCAGCGCAGTCTCCACGATCAGGAGGGCCTCTGCCCGGCCGACATCGGGCCGGTTGCGCAGGAGATCGGCGGGCACGCCGAGCTCAGGGGCGCCCCGGAAGCCCGGAATCCGGTCATCGGTCGCGGCGCCGAAAAGGTCCGAGCGCGGCGGCGCACCGGTGAGCACGCTGAGTGCATAGGCCGCCGCCTTGCGTTCCGCCTCAAGCAGGCCCCGCTGGGCCCGCGAGCGCGCGAGGTCCGCGGCGGCCCGGTCCACATCGAGGGCCGGCGACAGGCCGGCATCGAAGCGCGCGGAGACGATTTCCAGCGTTCGGGCCTGCAGCTCCAGCGTCTCGTCAAGCAGGGCCAGCCTTGCCCCGGCGCGGCGCAGTGAGATGTATTCCAGCGCCACCGCCTCGATGATCAGGCGCCGCAGGTCGGCAGCCGACAGGGCGGCGGCCTGCACCCGCGCCTCGGCGGCCTCCAGGCGGCGCTGGTTGCGCCCGGCCATGTCGGGGTCGAACCCGGCCGACAGCCCACCCGACACGGTTGTGCTGGCATCTGCGCCGCCGGTGAGCGTTCCGCTGATCTGGTTGTCGACGAAGGCATCAAGCGTGGGAAAGAGGTCCGCGCCTGCCGCGCTGGCATTGGCCCGGGCGACGGCGAGGTTTTCCATGGCGGCACTGAGGTCGAGATTGTTGGCGAGCGCGGCGTCGGCAAGCTCGGCGAGGACCGGATCGTCGAAGGCAAGATACCAGTTCTCATTGACGGGCCGTTCGGGCAGGGAGATGGAGTTCTCGAAGCCCGCCGGGGTCTTGAGCGCAGGCGCGACAGGGTCGGGCCCCACCACGCAACCCGAAACCGCCAGAGCCCCCGCCGGGAGGATGTATCGGACCTTCATTCCGCCGGCTCTTTCTCGAGCATGCCGCGTTTCGATGCCAGTTCCAGCTCCTCGGCCAGGGCGTCGGTTTCCGCCGAGCGAGGCGTGCCGAAGCGCGCGATGGCGAGATACAGCACCGGGGTCAGGAACAGGGTGAAGATCGCCGCGAGGCCCAGGCCGCCGAACACGACCCAGCCGATCGCCTGGCGCGCCTCGGCGCCCGCGCCATCGGAGAGCACAAGCGGCAGGGCGCCGAGCACGGTGGAGATCACGGTCATGGAGATCGGGCGCAGGCGGATCATCGCCGCCTCCTGGACCGCGTCGCGGACCTTGCGGCCCTCGCTGCGCAACTGGTCGGCGAATTCCACCAGCAGGATGCCATTCTTCGCCATCAGTCCGATGAGCAGGACCAGGCCGATCTGGGAGTAGAGGTTCAGGGAAACGCCCGACAGGACCAGCGCATATATCGCCGCGGCCAGCGCGAAGGGCACGCTCAGCACCACGACAATCGGGCTCGCAAGGCTCTCGAACTGGGCGATCAGCACCAGCAGCACGATGGCGAAGGCGAAGGCATAGGTGATCATCAGGTCGCGATTGGATTCGTTCAGCGTCTCGGCCTCGCCCTCGAACAGGACCCCGATCCCACGGGGCAGCACCTCATCGGCAAGCCGCTCGAACTCGGCGATGGCCTCGGGCAGCGTCACGCCGGCACCGATATCGACCTCCATCTCGATGGCCCGGCGCTGCTCCACGCGTTCCAGTTCGGCTGCGACACCCTCCTCGACAATGTTTGTCAGTCCCGACAGGGGCACGAGGTCGCCGGCGCTGGAGCGCACGAAGAGATTGCGAAGATCCGATGGCGATTCGATGGAGGCGGTGCGCGATTCCAGTATGATGGGAATGGCGCGGTCGAAGACGTTGAGATCGACGACATTCTCCCCATCCACCATGGTGCGCAGGGTCAGGGCCACCTGGTCGAGGGGCACGTCGAGGTCGGCGGCGCGCCGCCGGTCGATCTGGACCGAGAGCTGCGGCTGGGTGGGCTCATAGGAAATGTCCGGCTGGGAAAGGATCTCCGAGCGTGTCTCGATGGCGTCGGAGAGGGCGCGGGCGGCAACATAGATGTCCTGGTAGTCCGGCCCGGTGAGCGCGACGTCCAGGCTGCCGCCCCGGTCACCGCCGCGCCGCCGGCCGATGCTGCTCGGCCCGTAGACGAAAACGCGTGCACCGGGGATCTCCGACAGGGGCCGGCGCAGCGCGTTGACGATGTCTTGCTGGGAGGTCTCCCGCTCGCTCCATGGGGCCAGGCGGCCCGACGCGACCACGATATTGGGGTCCCACTGGCCGACGCGCGTGAACAGGGTCTCGATCTCGCCGCTGTCGATATAGGGCTGGATCACCTCTTCGATGCGATCGGCCTGGCGTTCCATGTAGGAGATGCCGACACCGTCGGGGCCGCGTGCAAAGATCTCCACCCGGCCGCGATCCTCCGAGGGTGCCAGTTCCTGGTCGAGCCGGTCGAAGGCGACGAAGGCGCCGCTGGCCGCCATGACGCAGACGATCACCGCGATGGCGGGGTGGGAGAGGCAGACCCGCAGGATACGGCCATAGATGCCGACGAGGACATTGCCGAACCGCTCCAGCAGGCTCGGCGTGTCATCATCGCGGCGGAAGTCGAATTTCGAAGCAATGGCTGGGGCGACGGTCAGCGCCACGAAGGACGACAGGATCACTGCAAGCGCCAGGACGAAGCCGAATTCGCGGAACAGCCGTCCCACGGTGGAGGGCAGGAAGGAGATCGGCACGAAGACCGCCACCAGGACCACGGTGGTGGCGATCACGGCGAAGAAGACCTGGGTCGTTCCGATGGTCGCCGCGGCCCGGCGTTTCAGGCCGAGGGCCTGCTGGCGCTGGATGTTCTCCAGGACGACGATGGCATCATCGACGATCAAGCCCGTGGCAAGGACAAGGGCGAGCAGCGTCAGCAGGTTGATCGAGAAGCCCAGAAGCCAGATGCCGGCCACCGTGCCGATGAGCGCAATGGGGATGGCGACAGCCGGCACGAGCGTCGCCTTGAAGGAGCCGAGGAAAACCCAGATGGCAAGCACCACGATGGCCACTGTGATGAGCAGGCTGGTGAGCACCTCGCGCACCGAGGTCTCGATGAACACAGCATCATTGGAGATGATCTGCAGTTCGACCTCTTCGAGGCGGTTGTTCAGCAGCGCCACCTTGTCCTCGACCGCATTGGCGATCTCGATCGTGTTCGATTGCGCGCGCCGGATCACGCCGACACCCACCACCGGGGCACCATTGAGGCGAAGCAGGTTCTGGGCATCGGCCGGCGACAGGACGACATCGGCGAGGTCACCCACCCTTGTGTTGCCCGACACGATGACGTCCTCGATCAGTTCCGGTGTCGCCGCCGTCGCCTCGGCGCGCACGATGAGCTGCTGGTCGGCGGAGTTGAAACTGCCCACGGGCACGTCGAAGGGGGCCTCGCGCAGGGCCGCGGCCATGTCACCCACCGTCAGCCCGAACCGGTTCAGCCGCAAGGGATCGATCACCACCCGCATCTGGGTGTCGCGGGCGCCGAAATTGCGCAGGCTCGCCACGCCATCGACGGATAACAGTTCCGGGGCCACGTCGCGGTCGATGATCTCGGTCAGTTCATCGGCCCGGTAGCCTTGCGCGATCAGGGCAATGGTGATGATGGCCTGGGCATCATTGTCGGCCTTGGTGACAAACAGGTTCTCGACCCGGTCAGGCAGCCCGCGGGCGACCTGGTTGACGGCCTCGCGCACGTCAGCCGCGGCGGTGTCGAGATTGGTGCCGGGATTGAACTCGACCCGGATGCGCGTGGAGTTTTCCTCGCTGCTGGCGAAGATCTCCTGCACGCCTGACACCCGCGCCACGGCACCTTCCAGCACGCTTGTAACCTCCGCATCCATCGTCTCCGGCGCAGCACCGGGCAATTGGGCACGCACCGTCACGATGGGCCGGTCGACATCGGGCAGCTCGCGCACCTCGACACCGAGAATGGCCGCCACGCCTGCCAGGATGATCAGCAGGTTCAGCACAGCCGCCAGAAGCGGGCGGCGCACCGACAGGGCGGGCAGGCCGGTCGTCTTCGGTCCCATGGCTAGCGCGTCACGCTGTTGGCACTGGCGGCGGTCCGCGGTGCAACCGAGGGCTCCGGCGACGGGGCCTCCACCTCGACGCGGCTGCCGCTGCGCACCTTCTGCACGCCTTCGATGACAACACGGGTTTCCGGCGTAATGTCGCCGCGCACCAGGACGCGGCCTTCCCTGCGCGCCACGACGTCAACATCGGTGCGCCGGGCTTCGTCATCGACGACAGTCCAGACATAGGCGCCATCGCCGCCATAGAGGATCGAGGTTTCGGGGACGGCCGGATAGGTCTCGCCCGGCAGGTCGAAATTCACCCGGAAGCTCATCCCCGGCCGCAGGGCGTCATCGCCGTTGTCGATGCTGGCGCGCACGATGAAGCTGCGCGTGGCCGGATCGATCCCGCTGTCGATGGCCTCGACAACGGCTTCGACGCTCTCGTCCGGCGTCGCGAAGGGCTCCATGCGCAACACGTCCCCAGGGGCGAGGCCTCCGAAGACCTGTTCCGGCGCGGAGAAATCGACAAACAGCGTCGAGCGGTCATCAAGCCGTGTGATCTGCGTCTGCGGCGTGACACGGGCGCCCGGATCGATGTCGGAAATGCCGGTATAGCCTGCGAAGGGTGCACGCACCGTGCGGTCGGACAGGCTGTTGCGGGCGAGTTCCAGGTCGATCTTGGCCGCCTCCAGCGCGGTGCGGGCGGTATCGACCTGGCTGTCGGAAATTGCACCGGGCACCTCGATGCGCTCATAGCGGTCGATGAGCTGTTCGGCGTCGCGCACCGCCACTTCGGCGCGGCGCACCGCGAGTTCCTCGGCCCGCGATTCCAGACGCACCAGCACCTGACCCCGCTTCACCGGCGTGCCAGCGGAGAAATTCACAGCCACCACCTCGCCGGACACTTCGGGAAAGATCTCCGCGCTCGCTTTCGCCCGCGCCGTACCCACAGCCTGGACGCGGCTGGTGTCGGCTTCGAAGCTCACGGGCTCGGCCACCACGCGCACGGCGCGCTCGCCCCGACCCTGACCCCAGTCTCCGCGGGCCGTTTCGCCGGGACCGCCGCACGCGACAAGCGCGAGCGCACTTAGCAGGAAAAAGCTGGAAGGCTTCACCGTGTACTGCATAGGCTGATTGTCCCCGGTTTGGGATCCTGCCCCACATGACCACCGGAGCTTTCCGGGGCGACAGGGCATCGAGATAGTCTTATAAATAATAGAGCTAAGCTGATCCCGGATAAGGGCAAGACAGCCGCAGTCCCGCCAGCACGACGTTCGTGCCCAGACTGGCAGGCACGGATTAAATCATCTTCCCAGTGACACGAAGAACCCGGTCGACGCCCGTTTGGGATTCGTTAAGCTGCCGGAAAACGAGAGAGGACGCCCCGACATGAACCGACTGACCAGCCTTATCCTGTCTGCCACCCTGCTGCTCAGCCCGCTGGCAACCGCCCAGAGCGCCAGCGATGCCGCCGCTCCGGGCAGCGGCTACAAGCTGCCGCCACAGGAAATCGCCGACATCGTTCAGCGCCCGCCATCGCCTTCGGTGAGCCTCTCGCCCGATGGCGACACGATGCTGCTGCTCCAGCGCGAGAGCTTCCCGCCGGTCTCCGAACTGGGCAAGCCCATGGAGCGGCTGGCCGGCCTGCGCCTCGACCCGGCCACCAATGACCGTTTCAATCCGCGCAATGTGGTCGGCCTGAGCCTGCAGTCGATCGCCACGGGCGAGGTGCGCGAGGTGGCGCTGCCGGACAATCCCGACCTGTCGGACTTC
>CAZXWB010000047.1:0-11873 GCA_964644395.1 uncultured Hyphomonadaceae bacterium
CTGACCTCTTATGTCCGACAAGCCCGCAAGGCAATTGACAAGGCCTCGCGGCAGGTCAACGAGGAAAGAGCACTGTCTCCTCCATAGTCACGGCCCCGCCGTACGCGCGCTCATCCAGAAGTGCCGAAGTTCCGGCGACACAGCCGCAGACAGAGGCGTTTTCGTTTCGAGGAATACAACCTCCAGTGCTCCGAGCACCGCGAAACAGGTCGCTACCCGAAGCGAAACGTATCGCGCAGAAGATGGCCCGCCGACACCCCGGCGGGCCTTCGCACTTTCGGCCAGTGTCCAAAGGGTCTCGCGAAGCCCGGTCGCGTTGCTGGCGCCGCACGCTTGGACGCGCCCCACCCCCAAACGCCCCGTTTCGTCCCCCGCTCTCTCTCTTTCGCCCGGAAATCTCTGTTCCGCTTGGTCAACCCCC
This sequence comes from uncultured Hyphomonadaceae bacterium, assembly GCA_964644395.1. Taxonomy (GTDB): domain Bacteria; phylum Pseudomonadota; class Alphaproteobacteria; order Caulobacterales; family Hyphomonadaceae; genus JBGSUF01. The sequence goes on from CAZXWB010000047.1 coordinate 422, forward strand.
AAGCGTGTCCAAGGCTACGCAAGCCTCTGACGTAGCAGCGCATGCCGCAGACGCCGCATTTCGGGCTAAAATCGGGTTCGAAAGCACATGGAAGCCGGCGCAGGCAATTCTGCGAACCGCTCGACCAAGCGCATGCCGGGGCTCGGCGACCGCACTGCGACTCAACGACGGCTTTCATCGTTTGACAGCGGTTGACAGATGGCGTATGATCCTGCCGCTGGAGCCGGGCTTTACACTCTTTGGGTTCGCTATGGATACGACTGCAACGCAAAAACAACGAGTTTCGCATCAGGAGATCGCCCGACGACGGACGTTCGCCATCGTCTCGCACCCGGACGCGGGCAAGACCACGCTGACTGAGAAATTCCTGCTCTACGGCGGAGCCTTGGGACTTGCCGGGTCGGTGACCGCCCGCAAGAACCAGCGGGCGACCACCTCCGACTGGATGGAGCTGGAGAAGAAACGCGGCATCTCGATCAGTTCGACGGTGCTTCAGTTCGACTACCAGGGCTTCCGGATCAACCTGCTGGACACCCCCGGCCACAAGGACTTCTCCGAGGAAACCTACCGCGTGCTGACGGCGGTGGACGCGGCCGTTATGGTCATCGACGCCGGCAAGGGCATCGAAAACCAGACTCGCAAACTCTTTGAGGTCTGCCGGCATCGTGGCGTGCCGATCTTCACATTCATGAACAAGATGGACCGCCCCTCGCGGGACCCGCTGGGACTGCTGGACGAGTTGGAGAGCGTTCTGGGCATTGGGGCCTACCCGATGAACTGGCCGCTGGGGACGGGCTTCGGCTTCAAGGGCGTCTGGGACCGCCGCACGAAGATGGCTCACCTGTACGAGCGCACGGCCGGCGGGGCCTACCGCGCGCCGGTCTCCACGGCCGGGCTGAGCGATCCGACCGTGCGCGACCGGCTGGACGAGGCCACCTATCGGGAAGTCTGTGACGAGGTAGAGATGCTCGACGGAGCGGGAGCAGACTTCCAGCCGCAAGAAGTACTGGCCGGACGGACGACGCCGGTTTATTTCGGCAGCGCGCTGAACAATTTCGGGGTTCAATTGCTGCTGGACGGCTTCCTGGAGCATTCGTCCCCGCCGACAGGCCGGCGTTGTCAGGCCGGTGTCGTCGAGCCGGCGCATCCGGCGTTCTCGGGCTTCGTCTTTAAGATACAGGCCAACATGGACCCGCGCCACCGCGACCGGATCGCCTTCATCCGAGTGGTCTCGGGCAAGTTCGAGCGCGAGATGAGCGTCCTGCATGCCCAGAGCGGCAAGACCGTTCGTCTGTCCAACGCGGCCAAGGTCTTCGGCCAAGAACGCGAGACGGTGGACGAGGCGTACCCCGGCGACGTGGTGGGTATCGTCGGCAATGCGAAGTTCGGCATCGGCGACACGCTGAGCGATGATCCTTCGGTGGTCTATCACGAGATTCCACGCTTCGCGCCGGAGTGCTTCGCCTACCTGGAGAACCCAGTTCCGGCCAACTTCAAGCGGTTCCGGCAGGGACTGGAGCAACTGCTCCAGGAAGGCGTGGTGCAGAGCTACGAACTGGAGGACGCTACACGCAGGGTGCCGCTGCTGGGGGCCGTGGGGCCGCTCCAGTTCGAGATCGTCCAGTACCGCCTCGAGAGCGAGTACGGCGCGACCTCGCGCATCGAAAGCGCCCCGTGGGCGGTGGCTCGCTGGCTGGACCCGGCCGTCGAGGTCGAAGCCCTGATGCTGCCGCACAGCGTGCGGTTGGCCAGCGACGGGCAGGGCCGGCCCGTGCTGCTGTTCCCCGACGAATGGAACCTGCGGTACTTCCAGGACCGCAACCGCGACGTAAAGGTCAGCGATGTGCCGCCCACCGAGCCCGAGGCGGAGTTAGCCGTTTAGGAGCCCACAGCAGCGCGTGACAAGAAGGCACCGATGGACAAGAAGACACGAAAACGAATTCAGATTCTCAAGGATCGGCTTCAGAACCGCCGCCAGCAGCTGGTCGGAGCCAGGCAGCAGCCCGACGAGCCGGATGAGTTGGAACAGGTGCAGCGTGAGATCGTGGCCATCCAGGAAGAATTGCGGCAGTTGAGAGGAGAGTGAAGGACTTGACCGTAGTGACCCCGACAATGTGTCGAGTTTGTCTATCCGCTCCGGCCGAGCCCTTCGCGCATGTAGACGGTCGCGACTACTGGCGATGCTCCCAGTGCGTGGCCACGTTCATGGACGATTCGCAACTTCCCGATGCCGACGCCGAGCGAGCGCAGTACCTGCTGCATAAGAATGGCCCCCAGGATGAGCGGTACAGGGCATTCCTCAACCGGCTGGCCGCGCCGTTGCTGCAGAGACTTCCGCCCCGCCAGCACGGATTGGACTACGGCTGCGGCCCGGGCCCGGCCTTGGGGCGGATGTTGACTGAGGCCGGACACGTGGTGCGGTTCTACGACCCATTCTTCCAGCAGGACGCGGCGGCGCTGCGGCAGACATACGACTTCATTACTTGCAGCGAGGTGGCGGAGCACTTTCACCGTCCGGCCCGAGAATTCACCTGGCTCAACACGCGGCTGAGGCCGGGCGGCTGGCTGGGGATCATGACCTGCTTTCAGACGGATGATGAACGCTTTGCCGACTGGCATTATCGGCGCGACCCGAGCCACGTAGTGTTCTACCGGCTGGAGACATTCCAGCATCTTGCGGAGCGATTCGGCTGGCGTTGTGAGATTCCCGCCAAGGACGTCGTGCTGATGCAGAAACCCCGGGCCAGTCGTGGACACCACAACCCAGACCGGAATGAGAGAGAATGATGGCGAAACTGTTTGAGGAACTTGACTACCGCAAGACGGCCATTGGCGAGATCGTGCTTCGACGTCGCACCTCGCCGTCCCTGGGTGACGAGATGATTTACGAAGTCACGATTGACGGCGAGATGCTGATGTCCAGTACGGTCAATGCCAGCGAGCGGGCCCTTGCCCGGTTGGCCCTGGAAGGTCGAGACGATCGGCCGCTGGATGTGCTTGTCGGTGGCCTAGGGCTGGGTTGGACGGCCGTTGCGGCGCTGGAATATCCGAACGTCAGGAAACTGACGGTTATCGAACTGCTCGCCCCGGTAATCGCTTGGCATCGTCAGCGACTGGTCCCGCTGGCCGACACGTTGCTCACTGACCCGCGCTGCGTTCTGGTCGAAGGCGACTTCTTCGAGCATGTCGCGCAGCCGCCTTCTGAGCAGATCTATGACGCCATCCTGCTGGACATCGACCACGCCCCGGACTGCCTGCTCGATGAAGCGAACGGCGAATTCTACGGTACCATCGGCCTGCAGGGCCTGTCTCGATGTATTCGGCCGGGCGGCGTCTTTGCGTTGTGGTCGGCTTGGAAGCCGCAGGATGAGTTCCTCGACCGGCTTGGGGCGGTATTTCCGACGGTGCGGAACCACGAAGTGAGTTTCTTCAATCCGCACGTGAATGAGCAGGATTCGAACTGGATCATCCTCGCGGAGCGCGCGAATGACGTCGGGAGTATCAGACAGGAATGAGGCGGCGGTTTAATCACATCCCGTTTTCGCCGGCGCGCTTGCCGGTGTTCTACGGCTGGCCGATCCTGGCCGCCGGGTCGCTGGGACTGCTGATGAGTGTGCCGGGTCAGACCATGGGCGTTTCGGTATTCACCGACTCGCTGCTTGATGCGCTGGGCATGACGCGAAGCCAACTCAGCATGGCCTACATGTTCGGCACCATCGGCAGCGCCTGCCTGCTGCCGTGGGCGGGCAGGTTGTGCGACCGGCTGGGCACCCGCGCCATGGCCGTGGTCGCGAGCCTCTGCCTGGCGGGCGTGCTGCTGATCCTCAGCCAGTCGGATTCCCTCGCCAGGGCTGCAGCGAACCTGCTGGGGCTGCCTGCTGCCGTTTCGGCGTTTGTGGTAATGCTTGTGGGCTTCCTCGCTTTGCGTTTCTGGGGCCAGGGCGTCCTGACGCTGTCGTCGCACAACATGATCGCCAAGTGGTTCGACCGCAAGCGCGGGCTGGCCAGCGGCTTGACGGGGTTGTGCGTAGCGTTGGGTTTTTCCGCGGCCCCGCTGGCGCTGGACCTTCTCATTCGGCAGTTCGGCTGGCGCGGGGCCTGGGTGGCGATGGCAGCCATCATCGGCGGCCTGTTCGCATTGATTGCCTGGGTGCTCTACCGCGACAACCCGGAAGATTGCGGTCTGCGGCCCGACGGCGCGGCCGAACCGGTTGGCCAGGGCGACAATGAAATGCCCGTCCGCGAGCCGTGCTGGACCCGCCCGCAGGCGGCGCGGACCTGGGCATTCTGGACGTTCTCGTTCAGCCTGGCCCTGTTCGGCATGTACATGACTGGCCTGACGTTCCACATTGTGTCGGTCTTCTCATCGGCGGGCATGACACGGTTGCAGGCGGTGAGCATCTTCTTGCCGGCGTCCTTGGTGGCTGTCCTGGTGCATCTGTCGGCGGGTTGGCTCAGCGACCGCATGGCCCTCAACCGCCTGCTGATTGTGATGCTGGCGGCGATGGGAGTGGCGACAGTGGGCTTGGCTTTTCTGGCCCCGGGCCTGCCCGTACTGATGATCATTATCGGCAACGGCGTGGGGGGCGGCCTTTTCGGCCTGCTGTCGGCCGTGACGTGGGCGAAGTTCTTCGGCAGAACGCATCTGGGGGCCATCAGCGGGCTGCATATGTCTGTCGGCGTGCTGTTCAGTGCGGTGGGCCCGGTCCTATTCAGCCAGTCCCTCGCCTGGAGCGGATCATACCGTCTGGCGGCGTATGTCTGCCTTGCGGCGGCGAGCATCATGCTCGTTGCCGCAAGGCGAGCGAAACAACCGATGCCGGCGCGAACGGCGACGATGCCCGTTACCCCAGCTTTGGAGCCAGTGGTTGCCATCGAAGCCGCTGCCGATGAAAAAGCCCGACTGCCGGAGGAATATGCACAGGTATAAGCAACATGTCCGCCCCAAGGACCACGGCCGTATCAGCCGTCGGCCGGTGGAGCATTTGTTGGCCGACGTGATCGTTTCGGCAGTCGGCGACCGGCCCGGCCCGCTGATCATCGCCGTCGGCGGACCCGGCGGCACGGGCAAGAGCACCTTCGCCCACAAGCTGGCGGAGCGGCTGGACGACGCTGCTGTGTTGCGACTGGATGATTATAAAACCGCTCGCGCCGAGCGACAGAAGGCGGGGATTTTCGGCCCACACCCAGACGCCAACAAGATGGCGATGATCGCCGAGCATCTGGGCCGAGTTCGACAGGGACAGCCATTCGATCAACCTGTGTACGATTCATCCATCGGTGATGCTGGTTCGGTGCAAACGTACCAGCCCGTGCGATTCAACATCATCGACGGCGAGGTGTCGACGTATCGCGAGTTCCGTGAACTGGTGGATTTTGCGATCTTCATCGACTCCGACTGGCGGACGCAGTTAGCAACGCGGCTGGGTAGAGACCTTGCCCACCGCAATTATTCTCCCGAAAAAGCCATCGCCACGTTCCTGCACAGCAACCTGCGCGAGTTCAGCGAGCACGGAGCCGACAGCAAGAACTGGGCCGACGCGCATCTGTACTGCCACGACGACTACCGCCTGGAACTGGAGTCGATATCGCGAGAGCTGTATGAGCAGGTCCGCGACATGCTACACGAAGACGTCGAGGCCGTAGAACTGGCCGGGCTGATCGTGCCGCTGCTGACGCCGTTCGCTGCTGAGGGAAAGATTGACGAATGTGCCTTCGTCGACCACCTGGAATTCTTGTCTCGTTCCGGTGTGCGACGGGTGCTGGTGGGCGGCACGACAGGCGAGTTCTTCTCGCTGACGGTCGATGAACGTCTGGAGCTACTGAAACTGGCATTGGAGTATTTCCCGGGCCTTGTCCTCTTCCAAGCCGGCGGCGGCCCGCTGCCCGAAACGCTGGATATGGCATGCAAAGCCCAGCAACTCGGCGCGGACGGCATCCTCTGTCTGCCGCCGAGCTACTATGCCGCTGCTCCGGAAGAGGGAGTGGTTGCGTACTTCAGCGCAGTCGCAGCCGCCGTTGAAGTTCCGCTGATCCTCTACAACTACCCCCATCACACGCAGAACCCGCTGACGCCCGCGATCCTTCGCCGGGTCGAACCCTTCGGCATGAAGGACTCATCCGGGGACCTGTCGCTGATCAAGGTAACGCCTCGCTACTTCGTCGGCGACGACACGCGCATCTGCCGGGCGCTGCGGGCCGGGGCGATCGGGTTCGTCAGCGCCGCCGCCAACGCGCTGCCGGAGCTTCACGTTTCGTTGGACGCCTGCGCCGAAAGCCACTGCTGGCAGGAGGCAGAATCGTGGCAAGTGCGCATCTGCGAGCTGCTTTCTCGACTGGGCGATCACCAGATTCCAGCCATCAAACGCCTCGTTCGCGAGCGGATCGAGAGCTATCCCGCCGCCGTCAGGCCGCCGCTTGCCCCGCTACCCCTGGACCAGGACGGCCCGGCCGCGTAAATTCTATGCAAGGCGATGGCCGGCTGTTGGGCCGAGTCGTTCATGTGTGATGCGGCTGGACGAGCAAGTTCTACCCCGACTTCGTAGCCAAGCTAAAGGAAGGCAGGTTCCTGGTGGTCGAGTACAAAGGCTCACACATCACGACGGGCGATGATACCATGGAGAAGGTGTCCATTGGCCAGTTGTGGGAGGCCCGCAGTAAGGGGCGGTGCGCCTTGATTCTGGCGACGAAAAAGAACAGGGAAGAGTCGCTTTTAGGGGGGTGCGTGGTAGCGACGGAGTGTCTCGGATGCCCGCTCTGATGGACATTTGTAGCGACCCTGTCCGTTCAGCCGGACATCGTGTAGTTTTGCAGGCAGTTGAGTGATTGGAGATAGATACCCGATGGCCGATGAGGCGAAGACAACATACGACTTGTGGCACACCCACAGCGAGCAGGAGCTGTTTCAGAAGATCGGCTCTGGCGAGCAAGGCCTTGAGACGGCCGAGGTGTGCCATCGCCTGGAGCAGTTTGGCCGCAATGCCCTGGAGGCCGAAGAGGCCGTCAGCGTGGTCAAACTGGTGGCCAAGCAGCTTCACAGCCCGTTGATCTACCTGCTTCTGGGCGCGGCGGCGCTGTCGCTGGCCACCGGCCATGCCATCGACGCGGCGGTTATTGCCGGCGTGGTGCTGTTGAACACGATCCTGGGGGCCTCGCAGGAATACAAGGCCGGGCGGGCACTGGGGGCATTGCGCGAACTGGCCGCCCCGCATGCGAAGGTCATCCGCGACGGCCGGCAGGTGGAGGTTCCGGCCGAGGAACTCGTGCCCGGGGACATTTTGGTGATCGAGACGGGCGACCTGGTGGGGGCGGATGCACGCGTAATCCAGGCGACGGAACTGCACACCAACGAATCGGCCCTGACGGGGGAGGTGGAACCGGTCCATAAGGTTCCGGGCGTGGTGGAGGCCGATAGCCCGCTGGCGGATCGCCGGAACATGGTCTGGATGTCCACGGCCGTGACGGCCGGGCGGGGGCAAGCCGTCGTAGTGGGTACGGGGATGGACACCGAACTGGGGCGCATTGCCGGGCAGGTCCGACAGGCCGGGCGGGAGCAGACGCCGCTTCAGCGCCGCATGGCCCGGCTGGGCGTGATTTTGGGCGGTGCGGGAGTGGGACTGGCCGTCCTGATCTTTCTGCTGGGGCTGCTGCGCGGCTATGAACTGGTCGAAATGCTGCTTTTCGCGGTGGCCGTGGCAGTCTCGGCCATCCCGGAAGGCCTGCCGGCGGTCATCAGTGTGACGCTGGCGCTGGGCGTACAGCGCATGGCACGCCGCAACGCGATCATCCGCCGCTTGCCGGCGGTGGAGACGCTGGGCTCGACCACGGTGATCTGCTCGGACAAGACCGGCACGATCACCCGCAACGAGATGACCGTCACCGCGCTGTGGACCCCGGCCGGCGCGTACGTTGTCACCGGATCGGGGCTCGATCCGACAGGTGAGGTCCACGCCGAAGGCCAGCCTGATAAGGGCGGCGAGTTAAGCGACGACATGCGGACGCTGCTGCGGATCGGCCTGCTGTGCAACAACGCATCGCTCGCCCGCCGGGACGATGGCTGGGCCGTCCGTGGGACGCCGACGGAGGGGGCGATTCTGATGGCGGCCCATAAGGCCCGCCTGGACGTCGAGGCGCAGGTCGAGGCGCAACCCCGCCTGGCCGAGGTGCCGTTCTCCAGTGAACACAAGTACATGGCCACCCTCCATTCGGCCGAAGGGGACGGCTCGGCGGCAATGGTGAAGGGCGCGCCCGATCGGGTGCTGACCTTCTGCACACACGTGCTGATCGATGGGCAAACCGTCGAACTGACCGACCAGCGGCGCGCGGAGATCGAAGCGGCCAACGAACATTTCGCCGGCCAGGCGCTGCGTGTCGTGGCCGGGGCCTTTCGGCCGATGGGCGAAGCGAGCGAGGAACTCCGGCGCGAGGACGTCGAGGAAGGTTTGACCTTCGTGGGCCTGTGGGGGCTGGTGGACCCGCCCCGCCCCGAGGCGATCCAGGCGGTCGCGGACGCCCAGGGGGCCGGGATCCGCGTGATGATGATCACCGGCGATCACGCCGTGACGGCGCAGGCGATTGCCAAACAGGCCGGCATTCTCTCCGACGACAGCGACGAGGCGCTCACCGGCCGGGATCTCGACGCCATGTCGCCCGAGCAGCTTCAGCAGCGCGTAAAGAGCGTCTCGGTCTTCGCGCGGGTCTCGCCGGCCCACAAGCTTCAGATCCTACAGGCGATCAAGGCCAATGGCGAGATCGTGGCCATGACCGGCGACGGGGTCAACGACGCCCCGGCCCTGAAGGGCGCGGACATCGGCGTGGCGATGGGCCGGGCGGGCACGGAGGTCGCCAAGGAGGCGGCCGACATGGTTTTGGCCGATGACGACTTCGCCACGATCGTCCATGCCGTTGAGGACGGACGGGTGACCTTCTCGAACCTCCAGCGGGTGGTGTTCTTCCTGATCACCACCAACCTCGGCGAGATCATCACGCTGGCGGCGGCGCTGGTAATCGGCATGCCGCTGCCGCTGACGGCCATCATGATCCTGTGGATCAACCTGGTGACCGACGGGGCCTGCACCGTGCCGCTGGGTGTCGAGCCGAAGCACTGGGATGTGCTCAAACAGCCGCCGCGTCCCCCCCAGGCCGGCGTGCTGGGCATGAAGCTCATCCGCCGCATGCTGATCCTGGCTCCGCTCATGGCGGCCGGCACGCTGGGGTTGTTCGCGTATGAACTCTACGCCGGCAGCGCCAAGCACGCCCAGACGGTGGCGTTTACGACGCTGGCGGCCTTCCAGTGGTTCCACGCACTCAACGCTCGCACGAACTACGTGTCGATCCTGTCGGTGGGCCTGATGAGCAACCTGTGGCTGTGGCTGGGCATCGGGATCGCCATCGTGCTGCAACTGCTGGTGGTGTACACGCCCTTCGGGCAACTGCTCTTCGGCACCGAGCCGCTGGGCGTGTTGGACTGGCTGTTGATCTTGACGGTGAGCAGCTTGATCCTGATCGTCGATGAAGTCCTCAAACGCCTCAAGGGGCATGGCACGCTGGCGACGTGATCGGGAGAGAAGAACGTGAGCCGGCGTCGGAAATCCTGAGCGATTGACAGGCAGGCTTGCCCAATGTCCGTTGGTAGGCGCTACGTTGCCATCCTCCGCGAGATCAACACCAAGGGCGACGACAGCCGGTTCGTAAAGGTCGATCGCGGCAAGTTCGCCCTGGCCGACCACGCCTGATTCCCACCAGCAACCTTTCCCAACCCCGCCGGTCGGCGGGGTTGTCTTCGGCCTGATTGGGGGTTGCTTCGCAAGCCGATGTGGTATATACTGTGTGTATACGACATAGAGGAGCTTCGCATGACCAAGACATTGATCAAACACGGCAACAGCCTGGCGTTGGTGATCGACAAGCCAATACTGAAGATGCTTCAAATCTCGGCCGACACTCCATTGGAATTGACGAGCAATGGGGATGCACTTCTTGTCTCGCCGATTCGCGACAAGGTCCGCCAAAAGAAACTCCGCAACTCGCTGGACAAGATCAACCGAAAGTTCGGCGATGATCTGAAGCGACTGGCGGAGTAGGGCATGACGGATTTTCTCCAGGTCACCGACGATAGGAGACGGTGAACCCGGTGCATCCCCAGTGCAGGCAGCCCACCTGATGCCCCGACGTTCTTGGGGGCACATCTTTTGAGCTGGCGACGACGTCGGTGCTGTACCGGTGCAACATCAGCGGTCCGTCCCTGTAACGTTCCCGGTATTTCAGCCCTTTGGGTATCTGTGGAGCAATGAGCAGCCGCCCCGTCATCCGCGAACCCCGTAGGGCCTGACCACGCGGAATGGCGAGATGCCGACGCTGAGAACCTCGGAACCCCCTGCAAATCGCGTCCTTACCGCAGTAAGGCCGCCGACAATACTGAACGACAGGGGTCTCCACCGGCTTTTGGCTTGGTCTCTCCCCCGGACCAGGCCCTTTTTCATTCCGCCAGAAAAAAGGTCTTGTGCTCACAGGCTCTAGCCGATACTATGCGAGCGTACAGTCACGCACTCAGCAAGGAGAAGCGTTGATGGATGCTGACCAGAAGAGGATGTATAAGCTGATGGCCCAGGTGATTGCGGCCGCCGGACACGAGATTCGCTTGGCCATTCTGGACTACCTGAAGGATGGCGAGCAGTGCGTCTGCGATATCGCCGAGCACGTCGAGGCCAACCGGTCCAACGTATCGCGACACCTGGCCGTGATGCTCAACGCCGGCCTGGTCGCCCAGCGCAAGGATGGCCTGAAGATGATGTACTCCTTGCGAACCCCTTGCATCCTGAACATCACCAACTGCGTCACGGGCGTTCTCAAGGAACGGGCACAGGAAACCAGCGAGATTCTCGGGAGCCTCGGCTAGAGGCTGTTTTTTGAGGCTATTGCGTGAGCATTTAGTAACGGGCTCATAGATAGAAGGCGGAAGTATGGCTGACTGGAAAATTGAGTGGAAGAAGCTGCTGTGGATCGTCGCGGTGTTCCTGCTGTTCTTCTGGCTGCCGGTGGGCTGGGAACGGTTCAGCGGCGGCATCATCGAGGCCTTGCACCTGGCCAAGTGGTACGCGCGGGAGCATGTGCTGCTTTGCCTGGTGCCGGCATTCTTCATCGCCGGGGCCATCGGCGTCTTTGTCAGCCAGGCGTCGGTGATGAAATATCTCGGGGCCAAGGCCAACAAAGTGCTGGCCTACGGCGTAGCCAGCGTGTCGGGGTCGATCCTGGCGGTCTGCTCCTGCACGGTGCTGCCTCTGTTCGCGGGCATCTGGCGGATGGGCGCGGGGCTGGGGCCGGCGACGGCCTTTCTCTACTCCGGCCCGGCGATCAACGTTCTGGCGATTATTCTGACAGCCCGCATCCTCGGCTGGAAACTGGGCGTCGCCCGGGCGGTCGGTGCGATCGGCTTCAGCGTGATCATCGGCCT
>CAZXWB010000048.1:0-11565 GCA_964644395.1 uncultured Hyphomonadaceae bacterium
CCGACCGCGCGATCGATAGCGCCAACCAGCTGCTGACCGGCCTCCTCGACATTTCGCGGCTGGACCATGGCGGACGCGAGCCGCGGGTGAACCGCCTGCCGCTCGGGCCACTGCTCGAGGACCTGATCGACGAGGCCGCGCCCATGGCCGAGGCGGCCGGGTTGTCCCTGCGCCTGGTACCGACATCGCTTGCGGTCTTCGCCGACGCCGACTTCCTGCAGTCCATCCTGCGCAACTTCATCTCCAATGCCCGGCGCTACACCCGCACCGGCGGCATCGTGGTGGGCGCGCGCCGGCGCGGCCATGACGTGCGCATCGAGGTCTGGGACACCGGGCCCGGCGTGCCGGAAGACAAGCGTGGCGCGATTTTCGAGGAGTTCCGCCGGCTCGATGATGTGGACAATTCCGGCGTGCGGGGGGCGGGTCTCGGACTGGCGGTGGCCAGCCGCATGGCCGCGCTGATGGGCGCGCGGATCGACCTGCGCTCGGCGCCAGGTCGCGGCAGCGTGTTTTCCGTCACCCTGCCCCGCGCCGCCATTCGCAGCAGCGCCGCCACCCGTCCGGCCCGGCCACAGCCCGAGCGCAAGAGCCCTGCCCTGACGGGGCTCCGCGTCCTGTGCGTGGATGACGAGGCCAGCATACTGGAGGCCATGCAGCGGTTCGTCCATCAGTGGGGCGGGACCGCGCTAACGGCCCGGACAGGTGCCGAGGCTATCGAGGTGACGCGCCATGGGGCCCCCGATGCCATGCTGATCGATTTCCAGCTCGCCGACGGCGAAACCGGCTTCGATGTGATCGAGAGCCTATCGCGCATGCGCCGGGACCTGCCGCCGGTCGCCCTTGTCACCGCCAACCGCAGTGAAGGCGTGCGCCAAAGCGCCAGCGAGCGTGGCGTGCGACTGATCCACAAGCCTGTCACCGCCGATGCCCTGCGCGACTTCCTCACCAAGGCCACCGCCACGGAGACACCGCGTGCGGCGGAGTAGACAGCACTTGATAGCGCTGTCAGCATCCCGCTAAGTCTTGGCGGACAAACCGGCGAAGGGGCGAGACATGGCAGACAAGGCAGAGGCAGCCGGGCAAGCGCCGTTTACCATGGAAGGCGCGCGCGACGCGCTCCGGAACGCCGCCGAGCGCATCAGCATCGACCCGCAGACCAATTCGGTCTTTTCCGTGGCGCAGTCGCTCTATCGCGGGCTGAGGGACGGCACGGGAAACACCGGCGAACTGATGGCGCTTACGCGTCAGGTGCACCTGGAACTGGCGCTCGGCCGCTGCGCACGGTTTCGCGACCAGCATGGCCTCGGCGAGGGTGACGACGGCCCGGTGGCCGCGCTCGAAGACGGTCTGCAGCGCCTCGCCGAAGGTGATTTCGCGCGCTTCAGGGACGCGGTGGAAACCCCGCGCGGCGGGCTCGTCCTGACGGGCCATCCGACCTTCGCCCTGTCGCGCGACCTGCGCGACGCCATGGCCACCCAGGCGACGGACGCCACGCCCGCCAGCGCGGCGGCGCTGGAGACCGCCATCGCCCGGGAAACCGCCGACTGGGGCCAGCAGATCTCACTGGCCGGCGAACATGACGAGGTCCAGAACGCTCTGGCCAACGCCCAGGCCGCTCTTCGCCAGCATGCCCGGCGTGTCCTCGACACCGCGCGCCGGGCCTTCCCGGGGGACTGGCGCCGGCTCCGGCCTGCCCTGCCGACGCTGGCCAGTTGGGTGGGCTATGATCTCGATGGCCGCACCGATATCCACTGGTCGCAATCGGTTGCTTTCCGGCTGGCTGAGAAAGCGCTGCAGCTTGCCCGCTACCGCGACCGGATCGATGCCATCATGGCAGACCATGATGAGGACGCTGATCTTGCGGCCCTTCGCGCCCGGCTCGATGCGGCTGCCAGCAAGACAGACGCGCATGCAGAGGCGTTCGCCAGGGACCTCACCGATGCCGACAATCTCGTCGACGCCGCCAACATCCTGACGGCGGAGGACCCCGACCGGCTGGTGGACATCGCCGACATCACCGGTCCGCTTGAGCGCCTGGTCGAGGATGATGCCACGCCCGACGACCTCGCCGCAGAACTGATCATCCTTGTGGCCGAGATGCGGGCCGTCCAGCTCGGCACGGCGCGCATACACCTGCGCCTCAATGCCGCCCAGCTGCGCACGGTGATCCGGCGCGACCTCGGCCTCGAGACCGAGGACCGCCACCTCGGGCGACTGGCTTTCCAGGAACTCTCACGGCTCGCACGCGAGACCGAAGTGCGCCCGGTCAATTTCGCCGACCTGCTGCAGGAACAGTCCACCGCCCGGCGGCAATTCATGATGTGCGCGCAGATCCTGAAACATATTGATGCCGGCTCGCCGATCCGTTTCCTGATTGCGGAGGCAGAAAACCCGGCCACGGTGATGGGCGCGCTGTTCCTCGCCCGGCAGTATGGCGTGGCCGACAAGCTCGACATCTCGCCGCTCTTCGAGACACCGAACGCTCTGGAGGGCGGGGCGCGCTTCATTGCGCGCCTGCTGGAGGCGCCGGAATACCGAGACTACCTGGAGGCGCGCGGCTATCTATCGGTGCAGTTCGGCTTTTCCGATGCCGGGCGCTTCATCGGACAGGTGTCCGCCGACATGGCCATCGAGCGGCTTCACAATCTGATCGGAAAGGCGCTGGGCGATGCCATGCCGGGGACCGGCCTGCTCCTGTTCAACACCCATGGCGAGAGCATGGGGCGCGGCGCCTGGCCCGGACGCTTCACCGATCGCTTCGACCATGTGCTGACGCCCTGGAACCGGGCCAATTTCGCCCGCCGCGGCGTGCCCGTCCACCACGAGGTCAGCCTCCAGGGCGGCGACGGCTTCCTGCACTTCGCCACGCCGGAACTGGCCGACGCCACCGTGGCGGCCTTCGCCGGCCACCACATCACGCCGGTCGATCCGGCCACGGCGCAGGACGATCCCTTCTATGGGGAGAATGCGTTCTCATGGGATTTCTACCGCGCCCTGCGCCATTGGCACGAGACACTGTTTGACGATCCCGATTATGGCCATTTGCTCGGCGAATTCTCTTCGGGCTTCCTCGTCAAGGCTGGCTCGCGCCAGAAGCGCCGCTCCGGCGGACCGAAGGGGCCACGCGCCCTGCGCGCGATTTCCCACAATGCCACGCTGCAGCAACTCGGTATCCCGGTGAACACCGCCGGCGGCATCGGCGCCGCCATCCAGAGCGAGACCGACCAGCTTGTGGCGCTGATCGAGGCCTCGCCGCGCCTGCGCCACCTGGTGCGCCTCGCCCAGTCGGCGCGCAACCTCACCAGCGTGCCGGCCCTGCGCGCCTATGGCGAGATCTACAAGCCCGGGCTGTGGGTGTCGCTGTCGCGCCGGGAACAGGATGAGGAGGCCGCCGTGCTGCGCCGGGTGGCCTACAGCCTGGATGACTACACGACCACGACCGCCATCCTGCGCATGGCCGACAAGTTCTCCATCGAGCTCGGCAAGTTCGATGCGGTGATGCGCCGGATCGAGGAAACCCCGAGCGCGGCGGAGCGCCATGAAAGCCGACTGGCGCTGCACACGCTCCATGCGTTGCGCATGGCCGCCATGATGTGGGCCTTCTCGATTGTCGGCCGGCTCACCGCCCTCTCGCCGCGCCATGACACCTCGGCGCGTGACATCATCTCCATGGTGACGGCGCTGGAACTGCGCGAAGCCGCCGCCACGCTGCGCGACATCTTCCCCGCCGAGAGCCCCATGGACGGCACCCATGAACGCCTCAGCGAGCCCGGCCACGCCCATGCCGACGGCGAGGTGCATGGCTATCATGCCATCCATTCCGGCGTGATCGCGCCGCTGGAGGAGATCGCCGCGGTGCTGCACCAGGTGACCCTGGCCCTGTCGCAGGCCTATGGCGCCTATGGCTGATGGCCCCGGCGAACGGGTGACCCCGCCAGGGATTTCTTCTATACCGCGCCCGTAACGCGGCGAATCCACCCATTCTCGGTGTGGAAATCCGTCTATCTCAGTCGCTTGAAGCATTCACGCTCGAAGGACATCCCCCATGACCGAGACACCCAACATTCTCACCGAGAAGGACGGCGCCGTCGGCATCATCACGCTGAACCGTCCCGACGCCATGAACGCTCTCAACACCAAGCTGACTGAGGAGCTGGGCCAGGCGCTGCGCAACATGGACGCCGACGCCGAGATTGGCTGCATCATCATTGCCGGGGCAGAGAAGTATTTCGCCGCGGGCGCCGACATCAAGGAGATGCAGTCCAAGGGCTACATGGACGTCTACAAGGAAGACTTCATCACAGCCACCTGGGAGGATGTCTCCCACGCGCGCACGCCGGTCATCGCGGCCGTGGCCGGACATGCCCTCGGCGGCGGCTGCGAGCTTGCCATGATGTGCGACATCATCATCGCCGCCGACAATGCGAAGTTCGGCCAGCCCGAGATCAAGCTCGGCGTCTCTCCGGGCGCCGGCGGGACCCAGCGCATGGCCCGCGCCATCGGCAAGTCGAAGACCATGGACATGGTGCTGACCGGCCGCATGATGGACGCCGTGGAGGCTGAGCGCTGCAATCTGGTCTCGCGCGTGGTCCCGGTGGGTGAGCTCATGGAAGAGGCCAGGAAAACCGCGCGCAAGATTGCCGGGATGAGCCGCCCGGCGGCGATGCTGACCAAGGAAATGGTCAATGCCGCCTATGAGACGACACTGAGCCAGGGCCTGAAATTCGAGCGCCGCCTGTTCCATTCCATGTTCGCCATGGAAGACCAGAGCGAGGGCATGGAAGCCTTTGTCGAGAAGCGCGCTCCCCACTGGAAGAACCGCTAGCCCAAAAGTCCCGCACAGGCGTTGCGCCATGGGAGTTGACGCGCCTCAGCCGGCACCTTATACCCCGCTGCTCGCTCCTTCCGGGGAGCTTCAGGGAGTTTTCTATGGCCAACACTCGCTCTGCGAAGAAAATGGTGCGCAAGATCGAACGCCGCACCGCAGTGAACACCGCGCGCCGGTCGCGCATGCGCACCTTCATCCGCAAGGTTGAAGAAGCCATCCAGTCCGGCGACAAGGATGCTGCGCGCGAGGCCCTGCGCCGCGCCCAGCCGGAAATCATGCGTGCCGCTTCCAAGGGCGTGCTGCACAGGAACACGTCGTCGCGGAAGGTGTCCCGCCTCAGCGCTCGCGTGAAGGCGATGGGCTAAGCCCACAGCCCGGCCTGTGTCCGGGCCCCAAGTACGGCCCGAGACATGTGTTCCCGGGTCACGCAATGGCAGATTGCCAGGCAGACAGCCGCTCCGTTGCCGGGGCGGCTTTTTGCTGTCCGACAGTCCCCGAGGCGCGCGGAGGCCCGCGGACCAATGTTCCGACCGTCCTGCAAAGGATTGCAAGATGCATTGCACAAGCCGCCCGGCACTCTGCGCAGCGCTCACCATGGCCGTTCCGGCGCGCGACCCCGACGCGGCCGCTGGCACCCCTATTTCCTGTTCCGGACGCGACAGGATTGGGGCGGGATTCCTGTCACGGTGTTGCATTCCTGCAGCAGGCCCAGTTGGTACAAAAAGTACTCCGTGAGCCGACAATATTTTATCGACCTGCGAGAGAACGTGGCGGGCATTTTCGTCAAGCTTGAAAGTCGCGGGTTTATCGAAAAATTGCTTCTGAAAAACGCCGGACAGCAACAATTTTGTTGTTGACCGGCTGGCATTTTTGATGAAGCCTGGAAGTCAGTTTGTGATTGTTCAATTGTTTACACAAAGCCCTCCTGAAAATTTTAAATTCCAGATTTTTCAATGTATTGAATGCGAATAACGAGGGTAACCTAACGACGGATTTCGCTTGTCAAGGTGCCACCTGCTGAGTCTTATCTGTTGCCTGGCGCGGTCCTGTGTGGTTAAGGTAAATGCATCGGGAGGGTCTTCCGCATTCATCCGCCGACTGACAATTGTGTGTCGCTTTTTCGGTAAGAAAGGCGGGCGGGGAAGGCTTTGCTTCCGATGATGGTTTGTTGCGTAGATTGTCTTCGACCTGCAAACAAGAACAAGGGGAAAAAAGGGGCATGGACGATTCAAACTCTCCGAGGAGAATGGCAGAAAGCCAAGGGGCTGATTTCGAGCGCCAGTCCGCACGCGTGGTCTGGACCGATGTCCGCTCGAGTCTGAAAAAGAGCATCAAAGGAGTGGCCTATCACAAGTGGATCGACCGCCTTGATCTCGTCGCCGAGGTCGATGGTGAGGTCCTGCTGGCAGCCATGGACGGGCTGCAGGCGCAACGCATCGAAAGCGATTACATCAATATCATCAAGGCGGCGTGGCTGGCCCATGACGGCAAGCAGCGCCGGGTCGTGGTGAAGGCGCGGTCCGATATCGATCCGTCCATCCTGGAACTGGCCGAAACGCGCGACAGCGCCGACCGGCCGCAGCCCCACGCCTTTCGCACCCGCATGGAAGCGCGCGGGCGCAACACGCTCGGCGCCCACAATGCCCTGCGCAAGAACACGCTGGACACCCTGGTCGTGGGACAGGCGAACCATGTCATGGCCAGCATCGTGGGCAAGATCGTTGAAGGCGGCGAGCCTCCGGCGGGCATCATCACGCTCTATGGGCTGCACGGTGTCGGCAAGAGCCACCACCTCCAGGCGCTGGCCCATGCGCTGACCGCCCAGGGCCGCGGCCACGAAGTGATCTACATCACTGCCCAGGAGTTCCTCACCGCCTATCTGTCCGGCGTGAAGAGCAAGGACACCAGCAATCTGCGCGACCGTGTGCGCAAGGCGCGGTTTGTCCTGTTCGACGACCTGCACGTGATCTGCGGCAAGCGCGGCACCGAGCAGGAGTTCTGGGAAACCCTGCGCGAGGTCACGGCCTGCAATGATGACGGACCGACAGGTTTCGTCTTCGTGGCCGCCGATGGCCCGCCGAGCGAGATTGCCGGCCTGTCGGCGCGGATACGCTCTGAACTGCAGGGCGGCATGTTGGTGGAGTTGGAAAAGCCCGACGCCGCCATGATGCGCGACATCGTGGCCCGCAAGACCGAACTGATCCGCGCCCAGGATCCCGAATTCGAGCTGACCGAAAGCATGGTCGACCGCATCATCTACGCCGTGGACGATGGTCCGCGGATACTGACGGGGATACTCGTGAGCACCTATTCTGAATCCGCCTATGTGAACCGCCCCGTGACCGACGAGATCGTCGACCGTGCCATCCTGCGCCATGTTGGCCGGACCGCCGTGCCGACGGTGGAGGAGATCAAGAAGGCCGTGGCCGAGGTGACCGGCGTGTCGCGTTCGGTCATGGAGTCGAAGTCACGCTTCGCGCCGCATTGCCGGGCCCGGCACCTGGCCTTCTACCTGGCGCGGGAGAAGACCACGAAATCCCTGCCCCAGATCGGCAATCTGATCGGCGGTCGCCATCACACCACGGTGATGCACGGCTACCGGAAGATCAATGACACGCTCGCCGACACGTCCTCGCACACCGCCGCCGAGCGTGATGAGCTGAAACGCCAGATCGACGCGATCCTGGCGGTCCTGAAAGACATCATCGCCGGCCGGGCCCGACCCGGGGGCTGAGACCCGATACGCCAGATTCCGGCACCGACAGGCTCCCTGGGGGCTTGACCTTTGCGCCGGTTTGAGAACCCTATCGGCCCGTCTCTTCTGAGGACGGGCCGATTCCGTCCCTGCAGGTTCCCGCCCGCAGGGCGCCATCGACAGGCTTGAAAGTGCTGCGGGTCCCTGCAGCCGGTGAGAGGCAATCCGCGAGTTCCCATGAAGATCACAATCGATCGTAACGACCTTCTGAAGGCCCTGACCCATGTCCAGAGCGTGGTGGAGAAACGCACCACCATTCCCATCCTGTCCAATGTCCTGATGACGGCGGACAATGGCCAGTTGCAGCTCACCGCCACCGATCTGGACATCGAGGCCTCCGACGCCGCGAGCGCAATGATCGAGCAGGACGGCGCCATCACGGCCCCGGCCCACACGCTGTTCGACGTGGTCCGCAAGCTGCCCGACGGCGCGAGCGTCGGCCTGACCACGGATCCGGAGCGCGCGCTGCTGATCATCGAGGCGGGCCGGTCGCATTTCGAACTGCACACCCTGCCGGCGAGCGATTTCCAGCCCATGGGCAAGGATGATGCCGCCACGCGTTTCACCATCGAGACCGCCGCGCTGAAGCGCCTGATCGACAAGACCCGCTTTGCCATCTCCACCGAGGAGACCCGCTATTACCTCAACGGCGTCTACCTCCACGTCGCCGACGGCGATGATGGCAAGGTGCTGCGCACCGTGGCGACCGACGGCCACCGGCTGGCGCTGGCGGAGATCCCCGCGCCTGAGGGCTCGGAAGGCCTTGAGGGCGTCATCGTGCCGCGCAAGGCCGTGAGCGAGATGCGCCGCCTGATCGACAGCGGCGAGGACACCGTAACCATCGAGGCGTCAGACGCCAAGATCACCTTCAAGGTCGGCCTGGCCGTACTGACATCGAAGCTGATCGACGGCTCCTTCCCCGACTACGGTCGCGTCATACCGAGTGCCAATGATCGCATCCTGACAGTTGACAACAAGGTGTTCGAACAAGCGGTCGACCGCGTGGCGACGGTGTCGGGGGAACGCTCGCGCTCGGTCAAGATGACGCTGGCCGAGGATCAGGTGAAGCTTTCGGTGAACCATTCCGAGACCGGCGCCGGCGAGGAGGAGGTCGAGGCCCAGTACGGCGCCGAGGGCCTGGAGATCGGCTTCAATGCCCGCTACCTGCTCGACATTGCCGGCCAGATCGAGGACGCCAATGCGGTGTTCGAGTTCAAGGACGGTGCGAGCCCCGCGCTGGTGCGCGACCCCAAGGACCCCGCCGCGCGCTACGTCCTGATGCCGCTGAGAGTGTAGCGCGCGTCATCCTCCATGACGCCGCGCCGCGAATTTGCTACAAGCATGGCGGGGCGGGACGGAGGGGACGACATGCCGCCAGTCGATTGTTTTCAGCAGGAGCCGTTTGAACTCGGTGGTTTTGGCATCGACCCTGCCCGGCGCATTATCAGTGGAAGGACCGGCGAAACAAGGGTCGAGCCGAAGGTGATGGCTGTCCTGTGCGTGCTCGCGGAGCGGGCCGGCCAGGTCGTCTCCCGCGGCGAACTTATCGACGCTGTCTGGGGCGTCGCCCATGGCGGCGATGAAAGCCTGTCCCGGGCGATTTCACAATTGCGGGCGGCATTACACGACGATCCACATTCGCCGGACGTCATCGAGACGATCGCAAAACAGGGCTACCGCCTGATACTGCAGCCCACGGGGATTGTGCCGGTGCCCGCGAACAGGGGCAGCGCTGGCTCACCCCGAAGAGTCTGGGCGATAGCCTTTTCTGTCGGTATCGCCGTGCCATTGCTTGGACTGATCGCCTGGCTGATACAGGGTTTCCGGGAGACACCGCCCCCTGGGCAGGTCGGGCTCTCGCCGGCCTCCGTGGAGGCCGGTTTGGCTATCGGTCCTGATGCCATGCAGACCCGGTTGGCTGAGGCGCTGAGCGAAGCGGGATTGGACGTGCGGACCAGGCATTGGCAACGGGCCGCGACGAGCCTCGAAACGCGCCTCGCGAAAACCGGCGACAATCTGGAACTCAGCATGGGTCTGCTGGACCGGGACGGGCAAACGCTCTGGACCCAGACCTATGCCCGACGGTCAGACGATGTCGAGGGGCTGGTAACGAGTGCCAGTCTGCGTGCTTCGGAAATCATCGCCTGTGCGCAGCGTCGTCGCGCCCTCGGAAACGTACCGCTCAGCCGGCGTGGCTTTCAGCTTCTGCTTCGCATCTGCGAGGTCCGCCGCGCGAGCGATGGTCGTGAGGAGCTCTGGGCGGCGGCGATGGAACTCGCTCAAACCGACCCCGAGCATTCCGGGGCACGCGGCGCGATTGCCATGACAGCCGGGATGCTGAGCGCGAACCATTTCTATGATCCGGACCTCGCCGCAACCTGGCGGGCGCGTGCCCGGGAACAGGCCAGCCTCGCCCTATCGCTCGATGCCGACAATGCCGATGGCCTGTGGGCCATGGCGGCAAGCTATCCGGTGTTCTCCCACTTCGAGCAGCGTGAGAGCGGTTTCCTCCTCGCCCATGCCGCCGACCGCACCCGTGTCATGCCGCTTCTCGACCTTTCGGTGTTGATGGGCCAGGTCGGGCGAACCGGTGAGGCGTACGACTTTATCCGAAAGGCACGCGCCCTGGACCCGGCAGGTCTGGCCGTTCGCGTCAAGCTCGCGCGATTGAATGCACAGGCAGGCCGGTTCGATGTCAGCGAGGCGATACTGGAGGAATTGGATGTTCTGTATCCTGAAAGGACGCTCGGCGATTGGGACAGCATGACCACGGCACTGTTCTACGGTCCCCCGACGGTCGCCCTCGAACATGTGGAGGCGATTGATGCGAGCTTCTGGCATCACATGCCGGAAGGTGCCCTCACCTGCATGAGGGAATTTGCACGGGCGCGATTGCAAGACAGCACATCTGGCTGGCGGCGGGCGATCACGGCCTGCGGCGGCGAGTCATTACCTTTCTGGAGGTTCCATCCCGCACGCTTCTGGGCTTTTTCGGGAGACGTCCACCGGGCGCTCACAGCTCTCGAGACGGAACTCGAGACCTGGCCACGGACCGACAAGTTCTTTCGCCCGGAATTTGAAGAGACACGCCGGGATCCCCGTTTCATGCGGGTCGCCGCAAGGGCGGGCCTGACCGATTACTGGCTCGATACGGGTCATTGGCCGGATTTCTGCCGGACGCCAGACCTTCCCTATGATTGCGAGGCCGTGGCGAGGGAACGTGGCCGGGCAACGGTTCCGCGTCCTGTGACGGTCGCCAACGATACGGAATAAGAGTGCGGTTCGGCGAAGCGGACTGGACAAGCCCAAATCAGCACAGAAGCGCCTGAAATGCATTGATTTCAGGCGATCAAGAAAAACTTCAGAACTTCCTCAGGAGTTCTGCAGGCTTCGTTCAGGACACCGGACACCAAAACACGGCCTCTTCCGGGCGGGCATCAACGCCAGCCATGGAGAGGGACACATGTTGAAAATCCTGAGCCTTTGCAGCCTCATTCTGATCGCAGCCTGTTCGCACACCAATAGCCCGCGTCTGGCCAAACCCGCAGAGTTCAAAACCAGCTCCGAGACGATCGAAGTCGGCTTCATGATCGATCTCGACGCAACGCCGGCCGAACTCTACCGCTCGGTCATGGCGCAGGCCGACTGGGCCTGCCGAAGGGCCCCTTGGGTGAAGCGGGCATCTTCAACTTACTATTTTGAGTTCCGTGGGCTCTGCCGGGCCCAACTGGTGGAAAACCTCGCGATTGAGGGGGACCTTCCCAAACTGGCAGCATACAAGGAAGCCTCGCTGCGCCGTCGACGGGGCGGCTTGAATTAGGCACTCAGCCCCTCGGAATGCCAGGCCCGCCGGAACCCGGTTGTCGCCCGTGATGACCGGGTTCTCGAAGTGGATTGCAAGGCCCACCCTACCCCGCCAACACCGCAGCGGCCTCTTCGGCGATGATGCGTTCCTCGTCGGCGGCCATGACGCAGACGGTGA
>CAZXWB010000049.1:0-11455 GCA_964644395.1 uncultured Hyphomonadaceae bacterium
GCGATTATCTCGAACGCATCGGGGCGAGGGCTGCGGCCTGACCGGGTGCGCATGGCCTCACCCCTCAGGTGAATGTCGTTTCGCACCCGCAAGGAGGCTGCTAGTCCCGTCTGGCTGGGGAGCTTCCGGCGGGGATACGCGACATGGTTTCAGGATTTCAACGCGACGAGGCTTGGGCGACACAGGGGCTGTCCAAATGGATCGCCGATCCCGTCGCGCCCGGCCAGCTTCGCGCCGAGTACGATCCCTCGCGTTCCGCCCTGACGCCGCTGGCCGGCCCGGCCAAGAGCGGCGCGCCCGTCGCGACGAAGGCTGCACCGGTCTTCAGCGAGACTGACACACTCACCTTCCTCGACAGCGCCGGGACGGTCTTCACCTTTTCCCTGCCACTGACCGACGCCGGCAATGACGCCATCACCTATAGCCTGTCGGGACCGGACACAGCGGCCTTCACCATCGACGCCACAACCGGCGAGATCACCTTCGACCCCGACGCCTTCGCCGCACTGACGCCCGGTACGGCCTTTGACGTGGACGCGGTGATGCGCGCCTTCGAGATCACGGTGAGCGCCGATGACGGCACCGCGCGGGCCAGCCAGACGGTATCGGTCGTCTATCTCAAGGACAGCGATGGCGACGGTGTCGCCGACATTGATGACAACGCCACCTTCGTGGCCAATCCCGACCAGTCCGACAGCAATGCCGACGGCCAGGGCGATGTGCTCGCCCCGGATATCAATGGCGACGGCCTCGTCAACGCCCTCGATTTCTCCGTCCTGGCCTCCAGCTTCAACAGCGGCGAAGGCGATGCGGGCTTCGACCCCCGAGCCGACCTGAATGATGACGGTGTGGTCAGCGCAACGGACTTCTCGGCTCTGGCGGCGAATTTCAACACCGCCCTGCCCCAGGGCTCCGCGCCGACGGACATATCCTTTGCAGGTGAATTCACTGCCAAGGTCATCGACCTGGAACAGGGCTTCATTGCGAACGCCGCGCGCGTCCTGCCGCTGGGGGATTCCATCACCCAGGGCTTCGGCATTCCGGGCGCCTTCCGCCTGCCGCTCTACGATTCGATCGTCGATGAGCTGGGCCTCTTCATCGATTTTGTCGGCCCGGAGGGTTCGGGAAGCGCGCCGGACCTGCGCGATCGACAGCACCAGGGCGTCAGCAGCATACAGACCAATGAAGTGCTGGACATTGCCGACACCATTGCCGAGCTCAACCCCTATGACGTTGCGCTGGTCCTGCTGGGCACCAATGACGTGCTGGAGCAGAACGAACCCACCGCCACCACCACCGGCGAACTGGGCGACCTCCTGCGGGCGCTCAATGCCGACCGTCCGGGAGAACTGATCCTTGTCGGCAAGCTGCCGGAAATCGATCCCAACGGAGTCTTTGGTGCAGACCAGGGCACGGTGGACCGCCGCGATGCCCTGAACGACGCGCTGCCCGGCCTGATCGACGCGCTGAAAGCCGAGGGGCTGAATGTGGAACTGGTCGACACCGACGCCGTGACGACCGCCGATCTCTTCGACAGCGTCCATCCCACCGAGGCCGGCCATGCCAAGCTTGCCGACGCCTGGCTCGACGGCCTGCTCGCCCATGCCGGTATCAGCGGCGGCACCTTCAACGGTCGGGAACTGCCGCTCGGGGCCGCGATTGTCTCGGTGACGGGGTCGAACGTGAATGACCGGATCACGGGGGACGGGCGCGACAATGTCCTGGATGGTGGACCCGGCAATGACGTGCTCGACGGCGGTCGCGGCTTTGACACGCTGATCGGCGGCAGCGGGGACGACACCTTTGTTCTGAGGGCGGCGGGTGGCGGCGCAGGGACCGAAACCACCATCGCCGATTTCGAAAGCGGTGACGTTGTTCAACTTGTCGGATTCGGCTTTGGCGGTCTTGCCGCCGCCGAGGCTGCTTTCAGCCAGTCCGGAACTGAGGTCCTGTTTTCGGCGGGCGGCCTGTCGGCTGTTTTCGAGAATGCGAGCCTCTCTGCGGTGCGCGACGCCATCCGACTCACCGAGACCGGCGCCCTCCCGGTCGCCAGCGCTGCGTCGCCATCGCGTGCGGAGGACGAGGGCCCGATCGCCACGCTGGAAACGTCCGAACACAGCTTCGATTTCTCGGGCCTCGCGCGCGCGCCGACGGACTGGCTGCCCATGGGTGGCCCCGTCGACGCAACAGAGCACGCTGTTGCGCGGCCGGAGGCCTGGAGCCTTCCCTTGCCGAACGACGCCACCGACGGTGCGAGTTATGGGATGGATGTCGCGCCCTGGCTGGACGCCTAGACCGGCTGGGACGCCCTGGCCTGACGCTCCGGCGAGTTCGGGGCGCGTTATTCTAGCCCCACCGCCTCGAGCGGCGCCAGGAAACGCGCCATCATGTCCTCGTCGCGGAAGGGATTGATGGTGATGAGCCCTGCCCGGCTGATGTCCGGAACGGTCTTACGCACCAGCTTGAAATGCTCTGCACATGCCGAATGCTCGCCGCGCTCATGATCGAGCAGCACCATGAGAATATGGTTGTGGTACCAGTAAGGATTGGCCTTCATGGCCTTCTTGGCCCAATCGCGCGCCTCATCGAAGCGACCGGCAAAGAACGCCGCCTGTCCAGCGGTGTTGAACCAGAGGCCCTGATGGGGGTCTGAACTGTTGAGCCCGATGGACTTCACCGCATCCGCTTCGGCCTCTGCGTAATGGCCGATGAAAAGCTTCAGGCGGGCCTGCTCACCAAGCGCAGCCGTGAGGGACGGCTGCAGCGACAGGGCCTGGTCGAGACTGTCGAGACCGTCATTCAGCCTGTTCCTGACGCCGAGCGCGGTACCGAGCGTGAAATGGGCCCAGGGATCACGGGCGTCACAGCGCACCGCGCGCTGCGCCAGTGTCACCGCCTTCTGAATATTACCCCCCGGGTCAGACGACCAGAAACTCCACACTTCGAGCATATGGGCAAAGGCCGCCGTCGTCAGGGCGGGGATATAGTCGGGATTGCGGTCCAGACTGATGTCCAGCAATTCCCGCGCGCGGGCATTGTTTTCCCGCGATGTGCGCCAGAAAAGGTGGCGCGCCTGCATGACCCGGGACCAGTCGTCGAGGTCGATGGGCGTGCGGGTGTCCCTTGAGGCTTCCGCCGTCGCGATCGTCACGAGCTGGCTGGAGATGGTCGAGACGATACCGGTCACGATGCTGGCGCCGATGTCGAAGATATCCGCCCGCGGGGCATCGAATTGCTGCGCCCACGCAACCTCCGAGGTCGCCCGGTTCGTCAGGCGCAGGGTCAGCCGGATCGCTGTGTCGCTCAGGATGTAGGAGCCCGACAGCTGGTAGCCCTCATGGCCCTGGCCCTCGCCGGCGATGACCCCCGGCGGCTTGTAGGAGGCCGGCAGGCCCGAGGCGATGACATTGAACCAGCTCTGCTGGCTGAGGCCGACAATCAGCTCCTCGGCGAAGGCCTCGCCGAAATAGTCATAGTTCTTGTCTTTGCTCATGTTTCGCAGCGGCTCCACCGACACGAAACGGTCTGAATCGGCTGCCGTTGCTGCCCCATTGCCCGCCTGAACCGATGGCGTCGTGCGGCTCGGCTCCGGCGGCCGCGGCAGGCGGGCGGAAATTTCCATGATGGACTCGCCCATCTCCACGCTGACCCGTTCCATGTACCTCTGTCGGAACCGCTCACCGTCCTCGACCTGACCATGGCGGAAACAATGCTTGATGATGGCCACCGCGGCGTCTTCATCATTCGGGTCAAGCGATGTCAGCAACCGGCAGATACCGGGCCTGAACCCGTCAGCGCCGACGGTACCGTCGCTGCCAAGCACCCTTACCGCGCCCCCCCGGAGTTCGTGCTTGAGTTCGTTCTCGCGGTCTGACAGCCACTCGTCGAAACGCGGAGTGGGCCGCGGCACGAACTCGAGAAAGCCCTCGGACACATCAAGTGCGGGATCGGATGTTCCCGCGCAAAGCGCACGCGCCGACCAGAGGTCACAACCGACCTGTGCAGGGTCGAGCTTGAGCCAGCCCTGCTGCGGGATCTCAAACGGATCGACGCCGGCCTCGCGCCGGACGATCGACAGCGACTGCCTCAGGCTCGCGCGCGCCCTGTCGGTGGGCATGTCACCCCACAACAGGTCAATCAGGCGGTCGCGCTGAAGCGTCTCCGGATGGCTCACCGCAAGGGTCACCAACAGCGCTTCCGCCTTCCTCGATCGCAGTTGCACAAGCTTTCCGTCGCCGTTGGTGAGCCGGAAGCCGCCGAAAAGATGCACCGTCAGGTCGGTCCCCGTCTCCGCCGGGCCGGTTGCAGTTTGCGCCATGCGTTCCCTCGCACAGAAGTCTTGTCATGGACTGTCTGCAGGCGTTGGAGCAATGCCGACAATCCTCTCACGGGGTAGTGTGGGATCAATGGCGCTGGCGGCCAGCATACCTCCCATCACTGCCCCCTCGAAGGAACCGACATTTAGCACTGTATCCACCCAGTCTCCAGCACAAGTCAGGCGCTCGACCCCAGTATCGAGTGGAGAAATCCGCTTGTCCCGCGTGCCGACGGGCGATTGGGTGTAGCGTTCGCTGGGACGCCAGTTCAGCCGCCAGTACTGGTCATCGAAACGTGCCCGTCCGGCGCCGGTGGGCATTTCCGAGTACAAGAGGTCGAAATCCATGCCGAAGGGGTTGCCGACCGGGGTGGCAGTCTTGGCCGCGGCGCGTGGCAGGAGCGCGCGGCCTCCATTGGCCAGCACTTCGATGGCATTGTGCTTCACCAGCCTCTCCACCGTCGCCGCGTCGGCGTCACAGCTCGGCACATCGACTTCAGGGAAGACGCCGCTGAAGAACATCAGGCCCTGCGGCGCATTGTCTGCCGGCCAGTCCTCGAAGGCGAGGAACTTCGAAAAATCGACATGACCGTGCAGGCCGGTGAAGAAATTGCCCGCCAGGTGAAACAGCCCGCCGCGCTCGTCCATGTCGGAAATCTTCCGGTTGAACCAGACCTGCGAGGCCTGGGTGGCCACGGTGGTGGCCCCGTCCACGGCGGCGCGCCAGCGGGCATTGGTCTCCACAAGGCCCGGTGCGGCAATCCTGATCGCATCGGGCGGCAGGGCCAGCACCAGATGGTCAAAATCCTCACCACAGGTGAGCCGGACCGTCTCGGTGTGCGGCGCGTGCGCCCAGGGCGATTCGAAGTCGAAACCGTCATAATCCTGGCCGTTCTCGATCTGGCCGAGATCGGGCCGGTCCGGCCAGACTTTCAGGTTCTTCACCCGCTTCAGCGGCTCGAAGCGGTCATTCACGGGTCTGGCCTGGCGATCGAATGTGACATGCGTCAGGCGGGCGCCGTCGCCGGACAGTCCGACATCCGCCAGGCGGTGGAAGAATTCGAACCGAACGCCGCGCTCTTTCAGCACCTCGTACATGGGCGCGACAATGGTGTCGCCGGAGCCCGCGGCGAAGAGGTGGTAGGGTGCCTCGAGGCTCACCAGCCCGCGAAGGGTCCAGTTGAGATAGGAGGCCGCGCTCATGGTCGGGCGGCGCGTGAGGTCGCCTTCGGGGATCTGGTAGGTCGTGTTGATGGTGGCCACCACGAGGGGAGACTTGAGCAGGGCCCGGCTGGCCCCATGGCGTTTCAGCCAGTCCAGGAAATCCTCTCCGTCCACGCTGCGCAGGCCTTTCGCGAAGAGCTGGTCGCGCACGATCCCCCTGGCCAGCAGAGTGGCGAATTCCAGCAACAGGGCTTCGCGGCGCTCCTCGTCATCCTGTTCATCGGCCTCGGGCACGCGGGCGTCGAGGCTGGCCACGCGCTCAGCGCCCGGATGGCCGCTGCCCGGCGCCGCGCCATCGGCCTCCGCCGCCGAGGCGTCCACGGCGTCGATCAGTTCATCGAATTTCCGGTTCACCGCCGCGCGGGTGGCCGGAGAAATGTGTGCCTGGCCCGGCCCCTGGGCCTCGACTTTCAGCATGCGCACCGACAGGGGCAGCCAGCTCTGCAGCGTGGCGAACTTGTGGGCATCCTCCAGCGGATGGATGTTGCGGGCCGGACGGTACCAGCGCAGCAGCGCCTCGTCCTGCCACTCCCAGAAGAAGGCCTCGAATTCGCGGGGAAACGCGGTCTCGAAACTGTCGATGGGACAGTTTTCCGGCGGTACCCACTCGTCGTAGAGCTTCTTCATCAGCGGCAGGGCGTTGAAATAACTCCCGAGAAAGCCGTGAATGCCGTGCTCCTCGATGCGCTGTCCGCGCTCGGGATTGCGCCCGGTGGCACACTTGCCGCCGAGCCGCCAGCCCATCTGGTACACCGTCACGCGCGGCAGCGTGACGCCGGGGCGCGGCGTGGTCAGTTCCCAGGCCGCGGTGAGCCCGCCAATCCCCCCGCCGACAATGATGACGTGGCCCGGCCCCGCGCCGGTGCTCTGACTTGTCTCTTTCATGGCTGATCCTCGCTTCACCTGCCAGTCAATCTCTATCGCCGGACCGTCACTGATTCCGTCACATTGGGCCTGTGGGAAAACGAACGCACCGGGCGACGTTGCCGCGAACGCCTTGCGGCTATGTTCCTGTTTCCTGAAACAGCCAGCTGATCGGGCCCATGAGCGTCCTGGAAAGCCAACTCGCCAATATTCGTCGTCAGCAGGGCCTGGCGCTCCGCACGGCCGACGCTGCGCCGGGCGAGATGGACCACCAGCTCGGCTTTGTCCTGGTGGCGCGGGCACCGATGCCGCTGACCGACATGACAGCCCGGACGAGCGAGGCCCTGCCCGACATCGGTTTGCGCGTGGACACGGTCTTCATCGGCGATGAAGACCCGGTGGATTTCATCCTGATCATCGAGGGAGCGCGCTACGACACCCTGCCACATTCGGTGTTCGATCTCGCCTATCACCTGCGCGACACGCTTGACCTCGCCGCCGTCGAACCGACGCTGGAGACCGATTTCTCGGACTGGAAAGCCGGCGAGAGAGGCGGCCTGCAACCCTTCGCTTCGATGGTGAAGGGCCTCTGCTTCGAAGCCGACGAACCCGCCGAAGACGACAGTGACCTCGCCCGGGCCCTGCGCGATCTGAAGGTCGACACCGCGCGCCAGGCCCATGGCGTGTCCGGCAAGGGCGTGCGCATTGGCCATGTCGACACCGGCATCGCCCGACACGAGGAGCTGGCAAATGTCGATGTCCTCTCCGGCCTCGACCTCTTCACCGGCGCAGCCGACGGGACCGATCCCCTGACGCAGGGCCCCGGATACAATCCCGGCCATGGGACCGCCACGGCGAGCGTCATTGTCAGCAAGGGCGGCACAACCGGAAGCTCGACAAGCGGGCCCGGCAAGATCACCGGCGTGGCGCCGGACGTCGAGTTGATCCCATTCCGCGCCATCAAGTCGGTGGTGCGCCTGACCCAGTGGCGCGTGGCCCGCGCCATCAGCGAGGCACGCAAGCGCCAGCTGCATATCATCACCATGAGCCTGGGCGGGGTCTGGTCATATCCGCTGCGGCGCGCTGTTCAGCGGGCGGTGGAAGAGGACATCATCGTCCTGGCCGCAGCGGGCAATTGCGTCCGCGAGGTTGTTTATCCGGCACGTTTCGACGATTGCATCGCCGTTGCCGGCACCACGTCAAGGGGCACGCCCTGGAAGGGCACCTGCCGGGGAGAGGAAATCGACGTATCGGCACCCGGGGAGTTTGTCTGGCATGCCAGTCGGTCGACACCGCAGCAGGGCAAGAGCGACATCAATCCCGGACAGGGCACATCCTTTGCCGTCGCGCTGCTCGCGGGAATCGCCGCGCTCTGGCTCGAACGCTTTGGCCGCGACGAATTGCTGAGGCAGGCGCGCGCCGAGGGGCTCACACTGCAGGAATTCTTCCGGAATGCCGTGCGGGCCGCAGCCGAGCGCGGACAGCTGCCACGCAGCATGGGTGCCGGGCTCGTCAATACCGAGACCCTGCTCGCCGCGCTGCCGTTTTGGGTGCCTGCCGCCGCCTCGGCAGAGCGCCGCACCGCCCCGGACAATCGTCTCGCGCTGGACACGATGGCCATGCTCACGGCCTCCGAAGACGCTGATTTCGGCATGGCCCGGGCTGGCGGCACCGAGGCAGACCTCGAGGCGCTGGAGCCCGTCGCGCTGGAGGCCATGACACGCGTCCTGATCGAAGCCCAGCAGGCGGCGAGTACAGCGCCCCTCCAGCCCCTTCCGGCGGAGTCCCAGGCGATCAGGGCATACAGGACCGAACACCCCGCCATCGGGGTACTGATTCCGTAGCGCGGAGGACCTCCAGTCTCTCCAGCCCTGGTGGGGGGGCGTGCGCAACGGAACCGTGGTCGGCCGGCAGGGGGTGTAAAAGCCGGCCGGCCACGGATTTTTTGACAGAAAGCGAAGATGAAATCCGGGTGAAGGGGACGCCGCCCGGTCAGTCCCGGCCCGGCGTGTCAATGTGGACGATTTCGCCGCAATGCTTGCAGTGCACTGCATCCGGGTCGTGACGCTGCAGCCCGCAGGTCTCGCATTCCACCTCGACCTTGTCGTTGGAGCGAAAAAGCGAGCGCAGGAGCGTCAGGAACAGGGTGATGCCCAGCAGCATGATCAGGATGGACAGGAGCCGCCCCGTCCAGCCCACCATGAGCACGTCGCCATAGCCCGTCGTGGTCAGGCTCGTGACGGTGAAATAGAGCGCATCGACAAAGCCGTTGATCTGGTCGTTCTTGCTCGCCTGGTCGGCATAGACCAGTGCCGTCATGACGAAGATGAAGACCAGCAGATTGGTCACCTTGTCGATGACATTGTGGTGCTCGCGCAGCCACAGCGAGGTCTTCGAGGCGCGGTGGAGGAAGGAGTAGGCCCGCGCGATGCGCAGGGCCCGGAGGATGCGCAGGAAGGCATAATTCTGCGTCACCAGCGGCAGGAACATGGTCACCACGACGATGGCGTCGGCGATGTTCATTGGCCGGATCAGGAACTGTGCGCGCGAGCGGGCAATGTAGAAGCGCGCCAGCAGGTCCAAGGCGATGACCGCACCGATCACCATGTCGATCACGGGGTGGGTCGCCATGGGACCCTCGAAGACGGTGACGATGAAATAGGTGAGCATGACCACGTCGAAGATCAGGAGCCCCCAGCGGAAGCCTCCCGGCACGCGGCCCTGGCCCTCATAGAGCCAGAAGATGGCGCGGTTCAGCCCTTTTCTGTAAGACATGGAACAGACCTCCCCGGCCCTTATGGCGCAGGGCCGGCGGGGCTGTCACCTGCCGGCGTCACTCACTCAGCGTCATCAAGGAAGCGCAGGCCCACATCGGTCTCGTCCACGCGCACAACCTCGGCCTGGCGCTTCAGCCCGAGCCGCGGCACGGCGATGCGCACGCGTTTCGGCATCACGCCACGATGGGCAAACCGCACCCGCGCACCGGATTCCGAGATGTCCATCAGGATGCCGTGCTCGCCGCCGCTGCCGTCCCAGCTGATCTCGCAATCGGCCCAGGTCGCGGCGCGCTCCTTGCGCGGATGATAGACAATCTTTGTCCCGTCGCCCAGAACGGCGCGGATGCGATCGGCAGAGATCGCGGGGCTCGGCTTCTTCTTGCGAAACATTCAATTCCAGTAGACTGAAAATGCTGAAAACTCACTTAACCGCGAGGATGAAGGCGGCGATGCTCGGGACCTGCACCACGACGATCAGCGGCGACAGGGTGAAGAGGTTGGCACCGATCAGCATGGCGATGAAACGCAAGCTCCTTCCGCGCGGTTCCGGTCACAGGCCGGTTCCGGTCTTGCGCTTGCGCCGCGGCAACGTTCTATTCCCGCACCATGACAAGTGTTTCAGACGCCGTCGCCGCCCGTATCTCCACCCGTGCCTTCCGCGACACGCCCGTGGCCAAGGCCACGCTTGAAGCCGTGCTCGAAAAGGCCCGGCGCGCGCCGTCCGGAGGCAATCTCCAGCCCTGGCGCACCGTGGTGGTCACAGGGGCGGAACAGGCGGCGGTGATGGCGCTGGCGAGCGTCCTGCCGGGCCGCGCCCCGGTGGACCCGGACGATCGCTACCCGGTCTACCCGCCGGGGCTGTGGGAGCCCTTCCGTTCCCGGCGCTTCGAGATGGGTGAGGACATGTACGCCCTGCTCGGCATCCCGCGCGAGGACAAGGCTGCGCGCCTGCAATGGTTTGCCCGGAATTACCGCTTCTTCGGTGCGCCGGTGGGCCTGTTCTTCATCACCGACACCCGCATGGGCCACAGCCAGTGGGCGCATATGGGCATGTATGCCCAGACCATCGCCCTCCTTCTGGAGGAGGCTGGACTGGCGAGCTGCTTCCAGGAATGCTGGGCGCTTCTGCGTCCGGAACTGAAGGCCCATTTCGCCCTCGCAGAAACCGAAATGGTCTGGTGCGGCATGGCGATCGGATATGCCGATGCGCAAGCCGAGGTGAACCGGCTGCGAACGAAGCGGGCGGAACTGGAAGAGACCGTGGATTGGCGGGGTTTCGACTGATCGTCGCCGCAATTGCGGGCAAGTCTTTCCGGCATGATCACACGCCGCGCCACGCTCTCCGGCCTCCTGGCCATTCCGCTTGCGCCGAGCGTCCTGCCCCCGCCCCGGCCCTGGCCGGAGAGACTCATTGCCGCCGCGCGGGCGCAGATCGGCGTGACGGTGAGCTATGACCCGGCCTATCGCGGCCTCGACTATCCCATGGGCGATGTGCCGCGCACCACGGGGGTCTGCACCGATGTGGTGATCCGCGCCTATCGCGACGCTTTCGGAATCGACCTGCAGAAGCGGGTCCACGAGGACATGCGGGCCGCGTTCGGCGCCTATCCCGACATCTGGGGCCTGACCGGCACCGACCGGAACATCGACCATCGCCGGGTGCCCAACCTAGAGGCCTTCCTGACCCGTGCCGGCGCCGCGCGGGCTGACCTGGACTGGCAGCCCGGCGACCTGATGACCTGCCGGGTGCCCGGAAACCTGCCCCACATCGCAATTGTCTCGGACCGCCGCCACCGGTCGGGCCGGTTGCTCGTGATCCACAATATCGGCCGGGGCACGCGGGAAGAGGATTTGCTCAGCCAGTATGATGCCGAGCGTCGCTTCCGCTACCCGCCGGCCTGATACCGTTCTCGACGTCACGTG
Organism: uncultured Hyphomonadaceae bacterium; assembly: GCA_964644395.1. Classification (GTDB taxonomy): domain Bacteria; phylum Pseudomonadota; class Alphaproteobacteria; order Caulobacterales; family Hyphomonadaceae; genus JBGSUF01. The sequence goes on from CAZXWB010000049.1 coordinate 11,104, forward strand.
CCTCCCAGGCGAAGGCCGGGGCCCGTGGCAGAGCGTTAGAACCGGGTAAGCGCCACGTTTCTCGCCCGGAACGTGAAAACGCGCTCCCACCCGGACGTGCCCCGGGTCCATGGACCCCGACTTGCGTCGGGGCGGCCACGAAACGTGTCCTTCCAGCGACAGAAGACCCTGACCCCACGGCATAGTGAGAAAACCTTCACTTGCCTTTTTCTTGCCTCATTTCATAGATAGCAAACAATCATTCGCAGTGATCGTTCGTTCACGGCGATGCCCAAGGGGACCCCTCCCCGCAACACTGGAGTGAGTAAAATGAAACGCAAGATTGCCGCCGCGGCCGCCGCCGCTCTCGCCC
>CAZXWB010000050.1:0-11413 GCA_964644395.1 uncultured Hyphomonadaceae bacterium
CGACGAACTCCTCGGCCAGGTAGACCTCGACGGAATCATCGGTCTGCTTGCGCGTCACGAGGCGGAAGTCGGGATTGACCTTGTTGCGCAGGTAGGCCTGCAGGCGGTTGATCTCTTCAGGTCCCAAGTGGGCCTCCATTCTTGTCTTGCGAATCCGGTTGCATGGCCAAGCCTATCGGCAGGCCCGCAGGATTGAAACCGCGGCACGGGAGATTCAGCGGCTGGCGCGTTGCCCCGCCATTTCCCGGCGGCGCATGGGCATGGCGTCGACGGTGTTGAACAGGGTCGCGGCACAGATCGGCGATGAGCTCTTCAGCTTCACCCCGCCATCCTTGCCGATGAGCACGGCGCGGAAGGCGGTGTCGCCCACGCCGAGATCGCGGCGCAAGGCGCGCGCATCGATGCCGGGTGCCGCCTCGCCGACCAGCGGTTCGACCTTATCGGAAATGCGCAGGACAACCATGTCGCGTTCCTTGAAATGCTTATCACCCACCATGACGAGGGATTCCTGGGCCCAGCTCTGCTTCGCGCCGGCATCCTCGAAGATGATCAGCACGCGGTTTTCCCATTCATAGGGCTCAAGTCCTGCCACCTGTGCTGTGGCGGCTGGCAGGAGGGCGGCGAGCAGCGCGCCGGCAGCGGCGAGAGTCGTTTTCATGTCGGGGGGCCTTCAAGTCTCGTGCCGCGTCCCGTCGGTGCGGGCGGGGCGTGGGGATATTAGTCTTCGGCGTCGAAGGACTGGTCCATGGTCCGGGCGGGTTCCCGGCACTTGCCCACGAGCCTTGCTGGAACGCCGGCCACGGTGCAACCGGCGGGCACATCATCGAGCACCACGCTGCCGGCGGCGATACGCGCCTCGTCGCCGACACGGATGTTGCCGAGCACCTTCGCGCCCACCGAGACGAGCACGCCGCGACCGATCTTCGGGTGCCGGTCACTTTCTTCCTTGCCCGTGCCTCCCAGGGTGACGTGGTGCAGCAGCGAGCAGCCATCGCCGACCTCGGCAGTCTCGCCGATCACTACGCCGGAGGCATGGTCGATCATCACGGAGTGTCCGACCCGGGCGGCCGGGTGGATGTCGACGTCGAACAGGCGCGAAATCTTGGACTGAAAATGCATGGCGAGGTTGACCCGGTCCGAGGTCCACAGGGCGTGGCCCACACGGTAGGCCTGCAGCGCCTGGTAGCCCTTGAAATGCAGGAAGGGCTGCAGGAGCGACCGGCAGGCCGGATCGCGTTCCAGCACCGCCTGCATGTCGAGCGCGGCAATGTCCTCCAGTTCGGGCACCGCGTCATAGATGTCCTCGAATATCTCGCGCATCTGCAGGGCGTTCACCGACTGGTCCGACATGAGCTGCGCCAGATGGTAGGACAGCCCGTCGCGGAGGCGGTCATGTTGCAGGATGGCGGAGTGGAGATAGCTGGCGAGCACCGGTTCCTCGCCCGCCACCTTCGCGGCGTCCTCGCGTAGCCGCTCCCAGGCCGGTGGAACCTTTCCGAGCGATGAAATGGCGTTTGCTTTGAGTGCGTGGTCGGCGGTCATGGGCCGGTCCCCCGTCTGTCGTCTGTGCTCAGGAGATGGCGCAAAGCCCGTCGCGCTGCAAGGGCCGGCCGCTCACAAGCTGTTCATTCCGCCGGCGCCGGCATCGAGGCTGGCGAAGCGTCGGCGTCCGCCTTGGCGGCCGGCTGGTGGCCGGTCTTCATCAGGAAAAGCGCCGGCGCGAAGTAGAGCGCGAGGATCGCCGAGCCGGCCACGCCGACGGAGATCGACGTCGCCAGGGGCAGCCAGAACAGGTCGCCGGTCAGAATGATGGGGATGAAGCCGCCCATGGTGGTCAGCGTCGTGGAGACGATGTGGCGCGTGGCGTCGACAATGGTCTCCCGGCGCTCATCGAAATCGCCCTCCATGGCGCGCGTGTTCGCCTTCAACGCCGAGAGGACGACAATCGCGCCATTGATCGAGATGCCGAACAGGCCAAGCCCGCCGACAATCGCGTTGAACCCCATGGGCAGGCCGAACAGCCAGACGCCGATAAATCCCGAACAGATCGACAGCATGCCGGTGAGCAGGATGATCGCGGCGACGCGGAAGGAGTTGAACACGAGCGTCACCGCCCCGGCCATGGCGAGGATCAGGGGCAGGGCGGTGGTCAGGAGGCCGGTGACGGCGGCGCCGCGCTCCTCGGCCTCTCCGCCGGCGGAGAAGGCGTAGCCCGGTGGGATTTCGATGCCGCTCGCCTCGAAGCGCTCGAGAAAGTCGGCAAACACCGGGGCGGGCAGTGTGTAGGGGTCGAGATTGCCATAGATCGTGTTGACCCGCTGGCCATTGCGCCGCGTGATGGTGGCGGTCTTCGGCTCAAGCGTCAGTTCGCCCAGCGCCGAGAGCGGCGTGCCGGGGCCACCATCGCGGCCGGGCAGGGTGAGCGCCCTCAGCGCGGCGACGCTCATGCGTCCGGAATCGGCGGCCGTCACCCGCACGGGCAGTTCCTCCACGCCCTCCAGCACCGAGCCGGCCGGTATGCCGTCGAGCTGGGCGGAAAGCGTCCGGGCCAGTCCCGTCAGCCGTTCCCCAGCGAGTTGTGAGGCCACCTCGTCGGCTTCCAGCACCAGTGTCGGCGCCCCGAGTTGCAGGCTTGCGCGGGTATAGGTCACGCCCGGCGTGTCGGCGAGCACGCGGCGGGCCGCGTCGCCGAGCCGGTTCAGCTCGGCCAGGTTCGGCCCGCTGAAGCGGAACAGGATCGGCGCATCCACCGGCGGGCCCTGTTCGAAGGGCAGGGCGAGGAACTGGGCCTCGGGGAAGGCGGTGCGGATTTCGGCCTGGATTTCCGGCACGAGGCGCCGGGCGACCGCCGGGTCGCTGGCCTGCACCCAGCCGGCGGCGTAGGCGGGATTGTCGGAGTCGGTGTTGAAGACATTGTAATAGACCCGCGGGGCGCCCTCGCCGATGGTCCAGTTCACGCGTTCCACACCCTCCTTTGCCAGTATCAGCTCGGTGGCACGTTCGGTCGCGGCGATGGTTTCCTCCACCGACGCCTGTTGCGGCAGGAGCAAGTCGATCTGGAACTGGTCGCGCTCGGCCGGCGGGAAGAATTGCTGCGGCAGGGCGCCCGATGCGACGAGCCAGATGCCGGCCGCCGCCGGGATCAGGCCGAGGATGATGCCGAGGGGCTTGAAGCGCAGCATGAGGCCGAGGGTCCAGCGATAGCCGTCGGAGATCAGGTTGACGGCCAACCCGTCGCGCCACCAGCGCGGCTGCAATTTCTCCGCCCGCTTCGCCAGTGGCCTGTCGAGCAGCGCCGCAAGCGCCGGGACAATGAAGATCGCGACAAGGAAAGAGCCGCACACCGAGAAGATCACAGAGATGGCGATCATGCCGATGAATTCGCCGGTGGCGCCGGGCAGGAGCGCAATCGGCGCAAAGGCGAGCGCCGTCGTCAGCGTCGAGGCGAAGAGCGGTCCGAACAGGTGTTTCAGCGAGTAGTCGATGGCCGCCACCCGGTCGATGCCCTTGCGGCGCTGCTGCTCATACTCGTCGGCGACGACGATGGCATTGTCGATGAGAAGGCCGAGGGCGATGATGAGCCCTGTCACTGACATCTGGTGCAGCGGCATGTCGAAGACATTGAACAGGATCAGGACCAGGCACACCGTGAGCGGCAGGGCCGATCCGACCACGAGCGCGGCGCGCCAGCCCATGAACACGAACAACACCGCCATCACGATCAGCGCGGCATAGCCCATGTTCGTGGCCAGCCCGCCGAGGCGCTCAGTGGTGTATTCGGACTGGTCGAACAGGATGTCCACCGCAATGCTGGCCGGGGCATTCACCGCGAAGGCCTCGACCTCGGCGCGGGCGCGTTCGGCCCAGGTATCAACGCGCAGGCCGGGTTCGATGAAGGCGGCGACCTGGATGGTGCGCCGGTTATTGTCGAAGCTGAGCTGGCGCGGCGGATCGACCTGGGTCTTGCGCACCTCCGCCAGGTCGCCCACGCGCAGGGTGGAGCCGTCGGGGCGCTGGACGAGCGGCACTGCGCGAATGCGGGCAATCGATTCAAAAGCTCCGCCCACTTCAAGGTTCAGTCGCCCGCCGGCGCTGTCGAGTTCGCCGGCGGGGATCTTGGCATCGGCGCTGGCGATCAGCGCGGCCGCCTCGGTCAGGCCGAGGCCCGCACTCGACAGGGCGCTGGTGTCGAAACTGATGCGGATTTCCTCTTCCACCGCGCCGTAGAACTGCGTCTCCTCGGTGCCTGGCAAATTGCCCAGGCGCTCCTCGAGATCCTCGGCCATGCGGTTCATCACCGCGAGTTCCGGCGGGCCGTCGCCGGTCCAGGTCAGCCCGGCAATCAGTGTCGAGGCGCCGACATACTGGCGCCGGACATCGGGCGCCGACACACCGTCGGGGAAGTCGACGCGGGCCTGTTCGGCCTTCTGGCGCACCAGCGTCCAGGCATCATCCACCTCCCGCGCGCTGAGGTCCTCGCGCAGCTCGATGCCGACGCGGGACACATTCGCCCGGCTGACCGATTCGATGTTTTCGATCTCCGGCAGTTCAAGCAGCGCGCGTTCGAGGGGTTCGGTCACCAGCGCTTCCACGCGTTCGGCATCGGCGCCGGGATAGAAGGTGATCACCGGGCCCCAGCGCTCCACCAGTGTGGGGTCTTCCTGGCGGCCAAGGGTCAGGAGACCCGCCACGCCGCCGGCCAGGATGATCATCACCGTCAGGGCGGTGAGCCTAGGGAGGCGGTAGAAAAGCGTTCGCCACATGGCTCCGTTCTCCCTTGGCCGGCTAGCGGCGTTCCAGGTCGGCGACGGCGTCGGGGCCGGCATCGGTGGGCGCGACGGGCATGCCGGGCGACAGGCGCTGCAGGCCGGACAGGATCAGCTTCTCGCCATCGGCGATCGGCCCGCGCACATAGGCGCGGGTCTCTTCGGCCTGGACGATCTCCACCAGGCGCGGCGTGGCGCGGTAGCCGCCATCGCCCGGCTCGGCGATGTAGACCGACCAGAGCCCGCGGCTCGCCTCGCTGAGGGCGGTGACCGGAAGCCAGAGCCCGCGCTCGTCGAGCCGGCTGGCAAATTCGAGCGAGACCACTTCGCCGGCGCGCACATTCACCTCGCCGGCATTGGCAAACACCACCTCCACGGTGCGTCCGGCCGCGTCGACAACGCCGGTGCGTGCCTTCAGGCGGACATCCAGCGTCTCGCCATTGTCGCGGATCAGCGTGTAGGTCTCGCCCTCCGCAATGCCCTCGGCGATCCGGCCCGGCAGGCCGAACCGGAACTCCACCTCGCCAGTCTCGGCGAGGCGCAGCACCGGTGCCGATGGCGCGGCGATGGTGCCCTCATCGGCCATGCGCCGGGTGACCACGCCATCGAAGGGCGCGGTGATCTGCGACAAGGCGATCTGGACCCCGATAAGGTCGGCGCTGGCCTTGAGTGACGATATCCGCGCGTCGGCCTGGGAGAGGGCGGCTTCCGCCTCGTCTATGCGCTGTTTCGGTGTGAGACCCTCGGCGTAGAGCGGGCGCAGGCGCTCCACGGTCGCCAGTGCAAGGGCCTGTGCGGATTCGGCTTCCCGGATCTGGGCTTCAGCGCTGGCCAGCTGCGCCTCGAGCGCGCGCGTGTCGAGCCGCGCCAGGGTCTGTCCGCGTCGGACCGTGTCGCCGACATCGGCGGCGATGGACACGATCCGCCCGCCGCGTTCGAAGCCAAGTGATGATGTCCGGCGGGTCTCGGCAATCCCGGCATAGCGCTCGGACAAGGCGAGGCTGTCCTGGCTCCGGGCTGCGGTGACCCGGACCGGGATGGGGCGGGGCGCTTCAGTGGCGACAATCGCGCCGCCATCGCTGCGCTGGGACAGGGCAAACACCGCACCGACCGCCAGGAAGCCGGCCATGATCAGCAGAAAGGCCAGGCCCTTCACCATAGTCACGCGCCGGCCATGGGGTTCCACCCGTGCGTTGTCCTCGCTCATCTCAGCCTCCATCCTTCGGGAATGGGTCCCGGCAGCTTTACCCGTCTAGCATGGTGAACGGCGTTTGAAAAGTGAACAGCGTTTATTTTTCTTCCCTGAGGCTTGAAGGACCGGTCACAAGTCCGGCGATGAGCAGTTCGGCATGGTGTCGGATGAAGGCGGTCTGCTCGCCGCTGGCCGGATGGCCCTTCATGTCGGGATAGCAGGGCAGGTGGGCGATCAGCATGGCCAGCCCGTGGCAGGACGCCCAGACCGATTTCGCCGCCAGGTCCACGTCCAGATGGCGGTGGAAGACGCCCAGCGCGACGCCTTCGGCGATCATGCCTTCCAGCGTGTTGAAGGCCTGGCCGGCAGGGCTTTCGCCGAAGGCCTGCTCGCGCTCGGGGCTTGCATGGGGGGCCATCTCCTGCGGCGCCTCACCGGAAAAGGCGGCGGTGTAATGGTGGGGCCGTTCGATGGCGGTGAGCACATAAGCCTCGACCCCGCCGACCGCGGTGTCCATGAAGGGCCGGTCGCCGGTCATGACAGCCGCCAGGCGGGTGTTGAAGCGCTCGAAGAAGGCCTGCTTAAGTTCCTCGACCAGTTCCGCCTTGGAGCCGAAATACTTGTAGATTGCCGCCGGCGAGTAATTGATCTCGTCGGCCAGGCGGCGAATCGACAGGCCAGCCTCGCCCTCCTCGCGGAACACCTTCTCCGCCGCCGACAGGATCAGCTCGCGCGTGCGGGCGCGCCGCCGCTCGGCGGGGCTTGCCGTTTCCTCGGAGTCCGTTGGCAGATCACTCATGGCACGCTTTTGCCGCAAGCGCCGCAGCTTGGCAAACAGTGTTCAATGAATGAACGCTGTTTATCGATTGATTTCCGGCCCGACCGCCGCCACCTGCGAAGGGTTTGCAAGATGAAAGTTAGACCATGACCGCAAGCTTCCCCCAACCGCCCCAGCCGCCCGAAGTGCCAGCCGGTGACGCCGATCTCGCAGAGGTCAGGAAATTCCTGGCGCTGAGGCGTTCGGCCGGCAAGCGCGACCTCGGCGAACCGGGGCCCTCAGCGGATGAGATCGACGAGATCCTCCGCGTCGGCCTGCGCGTGCCCGACCACCGCCGCGTCGAGCCGTGGCGGGTGATCGTTGTGGCGGACGCGGCGCGCGAGGCCCTTGGCGAGATCATTGCCGCGCGTCACCTCGCCCTGCACCCGGAGGCCAGCGAAGCGGCGCTCGCGGAGGAACGCGCCCGGCCCCTGCGCGCGCCGGTCAGTCTCTTCGTGGTCCACAGCCCCCAGCGCGAGCACAAGACGCCGGAATGGGAGCAGCAGCTCTCCACCGGCGCTGCGTGTCACCAGATTGGCCTGGCGGCGAAGGCAGCCGGATTCGACGCGGTCTGGCTCACCGAATGGATCTGTTATGACGAGGTCATGGCCCGCCACCTGGGACTGGAGCCCCATGAGCGCCTGGCCGCGCAGATCCTTGTGGGCACACCGACAGCGCCGAGCCCCGAACGCCCGCGCCCCGACATGCCGCTGAAGATCACGCGCTGGTCAGGGGATTGACGCAACACCTCCAAAGGTCCTGCCCTCAGAAACTGAACGTCACCTGGCCATAACCGAACAGCGTGCGGTCGCCCGCGGGTCCGCCGGCGACATCCTCGGCGAACGCGCCGTAGAGAAGCGCCGAGGCACCGAGTTCCAGGCGCAGGCTGCCGGGAATGACCCAGTAGCGTGCGCGCGCGTCCAGCGTGTGGCCGATGAACCGGCCTGACTGGCCGGTGGTATCCCGCAGCCCCGCGACCACCCAGCTGTCGGTTTCCGAGGCGAGCGAGGCGGCATGGTACTGGAACCAGCCATCCCAGCGATCGTTTGGCGTGACCTGCACTCTGAACCCCGGTGCGCTGAGGTTGGCCGGTGTCAGTGGCCCATGGAGTGAGGTGTTGTTCAGGTCCGTGCGGCGCCCGCCGAAAAGGCGCTCGTGCTGGTCGAAGGCGAGATCATCGGGATCCTCATCACCGCTGGCATAATAGTATTCCAGCGACAGTCGCGGCTGCCAGGCCGTGTCGAACTGGTAACCCAGGACGGCAATGAGCATCGCGGCATCGACCTCAAGGCTCTCAGTGTCGCCCGGATCGCTCGAGGCGTACCGGGTGCCCTGCCGCAAGGCGGCTTCGAGATCGATGTCCCAGCGGCCGGGACGGGGCTTGCGGTAGAGCCGGAAGCCCGGCGCCACATAGGAGCGGTCGGGTGTCTGGAAATCGTCGGTGTCTTCTTCTTCCAACCCATAGACAAACACCTCGCCCCAGAGATCGGGGACCAGGCCCGGCATGATGTCGGCGCGGCGATAGTGGACGCCCCAGATGCGCCGCGCCCACTGCTCCTCATCGCCGGAGAGCTCATTATCATCCAGCGCGGGACGCGTGGCCGGAAAACGTGCCGTCGGCACGACATAGACCAGGTGCAGGGCATCGCCGCGGTCGGTCTCGCTGACCAGGTGGGCGCCGGTATAGCTCTTGATCACGTTCGCGTAGCTGACGCGTTCGATCTGGCGTTTCGACCCGATGGAAACGGTCTGGCGTCCCAGCGTGATCCCGGTGGTGGACGTCTCGCCCAGAAGGCCCGGCAGCCCGTCCACGCGCGCATAGAGCTGCAACACGTCGAGCGGATTGGCGAAGCTGTTCGACAGTGGCGTGCCCGCATCCGCGAGGTAGGTGCGGCTGTCCTGGAACTCCACGCCGAAGGACACCGGCCCCTTGTTGGCCTCCGCCAGCAGCAGGGTGCGAAAGGCAAGCAACTGGTCGCTGCCATCCCGCCCGGCCCGGAACTGACCATCGAGGCTCTCATATCGCAGGCGCGTCTCGCCCTTCAATGTCAGCCAGTCCGGCGCGTCCATGGCCTGCTCCAGCCGGAACGGTTCCTGCGCGGCACCAGGCGAGCAGACGCACGCGACCGCCAGGGCGGCAAAGCTTGCGGGTTTCATGGGCGACCTCCCTGCGGCGAGGCCGCCTGCCTAGCGGAGAGCCTGTGTCATTTCAACATTCTCTCGAATATTGAATCAACACTTCGCCGAAGGAAGCTCCGCGAGCGGTGCGCACACTTCGGGTCGGCCATGGCAGCACTTCTCGACCAGGGTCGACAACAAGCCGTTCACCGCGGCGATCTCGGGTCGGTAGATCATGTGCCGGCCGTCCCGCTCGACGCTGATAAGGCCGGACTGGACGAGAATCGCCAGATGACCGGAAAGCCTGTTCTGGGCGAGGCCCAGCTGGCAGGCAATCGCGCCGGCGGCCATGCCGTCCGGTCCGGCCTCCATGAGCGCCCTGAAAGCGAGCAGGCGGGTTTCCTGCGACAGGGCCGAGAGCTTCCTGAGCGTATCGTCAAACTCGGTCATGGCCCGATATTGAAACGGTTGGGTGGGCAAGTCTATCCATTGTGTCCGGCGGTCAGATCATGGAGTCTGAGGCTTTGCGCCGCGCCTCTTTGTGACGAAACCGTTACACGGCGTGGCTATGGTGGAGTCCGTAAGCAGAAAGGGCGCTGGACCATGGATCATTCCGAAAACTTCTCCTCCAATCCGCGTGTGGCAGTGGGCGCGCGCACGATGTCCGACATCGCCGAGGCGCGCCTCAGCCGGCGCGGTTTCCTCGGCGGGATAGCGGCGGCGTCGGGTCTGGCGCTGGCCGGATGTGCAACGACGCGCCAGGCGTCGCAGAGCGCCGCGCCCGCCTTCACCTTCACCGAAATTTCCCGCGGCATGGACACCACCCACCATGTGCCCGAGGGCTATGCCGGCGACGTGCTCATCCGCTGGGGTGACGCCCTGTTTGCTGACAGTCCGGCCTTCGATCCGCGCAATCAGAGCGAAGCCGCCCAGCTCAGGCAGTTCGGCTACAACAATGACTATATCGGCTTCGTGCCGCTGGATCCCGGGCCCGATGGTCGCGCCCGCGGCTTGCTTTGCGTGAACCATGAATACACCTCCACCGCCCTTATGCTTCCGGGCGTGGCTGCGGGCTATCCGGGCTCCATGACGCGTGAGCTCTGTCTGACGGAGATGGCGGCCCATGGCGGGACCATCGTGGAAATCATGGATACGGGCGAGGGCTGGAAGCCGGTCGTCGGGTCACGGTTCAACCGCCGGATCACCGCCCACCGCACGCCCATGGACCTGACAGGCCCCGCCGCCGGTTCGCCGCGCCTGGTGACGCGCGAGGACCCGACAGGCCGCCGCGTGGCCGGGACGATGAACAATTGCGCCGGCGGGATCACGCCCTGGGGCACCTACCTGATGGCGGAAGAGAACTTCAACGGCTATTTCCGCGGCGAGCTGCCTGCCGGCCACAGGGAGGCCGAGAACCATCCCCGCTACGGCGTGCCGGGCGGCTGGTACCAGTGGGGCCGGCATTTCGCACGCTATGACATCGGCAAGGAACCCAACGAGCCGAACCGTTTCGGATGGGTTGTCGAGGTCGATCCCATGGACCCGAACGCGGTTCCGAAGAAGCGCACCGCCATGGGCCGCTTCAAGCATGAGGGCGCCGAAAGCGTCGTGGCGCCCGACGGCCGTGTCGTGGTCTATATGGGCGACGACCAGCGCTTCGATTATGTCTACAAATTCGTCACCGCGCGGGCCGTGGATACGGCCAACCGCGCATCGAACATGGACCTGCTCGACGACGGGACGCTTTATGTCGCGCGCTTCGAGGAGGACGGCAGCGTCGCTTGGATGGCGCTCACCCATGGCGAAGGCCCGCTGACGGCGGAGAACGGGTTTGCCTCCCAGGCCGATGTCCTGATCGAGACCCGCCGCGCCGCCGACCTGCTGGGCGCCACGCCCATGGACCGTCCCGAGGATGTCGAGCCCGACCCGGCGACGGGCAAGGTCTGGGTGATGCTGACCAACAACACCCGCCGCACCGCCGACCAGGTCGACGCCGCCAATCCGCGCCCCGACAATGCCTTCGGCCACATCATCGAGATCACCGAACCGGATGGTGACTTCACCGCCACACGCTCGCGCTGGGACATTCTCGTGCGCTGCGGCGATCCCGCCCAACCGGAATTCGGCGCGGTCTGGAACCCGCTGACGAGCGAAAACGGCTGGTTCGGCAGCCCGGACAATTGCGCTGTCGATCCCTCGGGCCGGCTCTGGGTGTCCACCGACGGCAATGAGAAGACCGGTGCCGCCGACGGCCTCTGGGCCATGGAAACCACCGGCGAGCGCCGCGGGACGGGCCGGGCCTTCTTCCGCTGCCCGGTGGGTGCGGAGCTTTGCGGCCCGAAATTCACGCCCGATGGACGTGCCCTGTTCGTGGCGGTCCAGCATCCGGGCGACGGCGACGGGGCCACCTTCGAGAACCCGACCACGCGCTGGCCCGATTTCAGCGATGCCAACCCGCCGCGCCCCGCGGTGACGGTGCTGCGCCGCCGGGATGGTGGCGTGATCGGCACCTAGCGGGCG
>CAZXWB010000051.1:0-11098 GCA_964644395.1 uncultured Hyphomonadaceae bacterium
GGCGCCGGGGAATGGTTTTGGCGTGCGCGTCGCAGAAGACGGCCCTGCAACGCGCCTTGACGTTACGTCAATACGGGCCAATATCCATTAGAGAAAATTCCGGCCCGGCGCCAAAACAACACGGCCAGCCGAAGGAAACAGTTGAAAGGTCGCCGCGTTTGTCATTTTATGTGACAGGTCAAGTCGGCGCGTTCGGGGCGGGCGGCCGTGAACACATTCAGACAGGGCGCGCCCGCGCGGCAGAGGTGCGGCCAGCCAAGGGAGAACGCCATGCGTATGGTGCGCAATTTCAGGAACATGACCGCAGCCATCGCGCTGCTGGCGGCCGGAACGGGCGTCGCGGCGGCGCAGGCCTGTGAGGAAACACAGTTCCGGGCCAAGCAGGGAGAGGCCTACCTGGCCGCTGAGAACTTCATGTTCGAGGAGCCGCCGAACACCTCGGCTGCGCTCGCCAAGCTCAACGAGCTGAAGCGGATGGAACTCAACTGTTATGAGCGTGCTGCCGCCACGGGTCTTGGCGTGCAGATCAAGGTGGAGGCCGGCGACTATCGCGGCGCCGCCCAGGACCTTCAGAACCTGGTGAACAGCGGCGGCATCCCGGCCGACCAACGCCTGAAAACTCTGGAGAACGTCGCACTTCTCTACCTCCAGGCCGACCAGCGCACCCAGGCGCTCCAGGCCTTCGACCGCTGGATTTCCGCCGGCGGGCGCCCGGACCGTGACCGCATGTTCCTGCTGGGACAGCTGTATTACCAGGCCGGCGACAAGCGTAAGTCCCTCGATTACATGGAAAGGGTGTTCGAGATCGATGGCCCGGGCGCGGATCGAACAGTGTATGATTTTCTGATCCTGCTCTATGACGAGACCGGCCAGCGGGCCAAGCGTGCCCGGCTGCTGGAGTCGCTGCTGCAGCGTGATCCGTCCGATAAGCAGCTCTGGCAGATCATTGCCAGCGATTATTACGAAGCTGGTGATGATCGCAAGGCCTTCGAAATGCAGAAGGCGATGTATTTTGCGGGTCTTCTGGAGGAATCTGGCGAGATCATGCAGATCGTCAATTTCTACAACTCCTTCGACGTGCCCTTCGAGGCGGCGAAGGTGCTGGAAAAGGAAATGAATGCCGGTCGGATCGAGAAAAACTTCAAGAATCTCGACCAGCTCGCCAATCTCTACCAGGTCTCGCGGGAGTATGAGCGTGCCATCCCGGTCATCAAGGAAATGGCACGCCTGCAGGATACGGGACGGGTTTATGAGCGCCTGGGCCGGTCCTATTTCGAAATGGGTCGCTGGCAGGACGCCGAAGAGGCGCTGCGCCAGGCCCAGGCCAAGGGCAACATGAAGGAGCCTGGCTACGGCTGGGTCCTGATCGGCCAGTCGCATTATAACCGCGACGAGCGCGCCAAGGCCCGGGAAGCCTTCCGCAAGGCCACGGAATACCGTGATGGCCGCGCTGGTGGCCAGGGCTGGCTCGACTTCATGCAGAATGAGGACGACACCCAGCGCGCCCTCGTCGTGTTCGAGGCCGAGCAGGACGTGATCACGCTGAAGGCCGAGCAGGAACGCTGCAAGCAGGTCATCACCGTGGTGGGCGAGGACGCCGCCGGTGAGGAGTGCAAGACCGTCGGCGAGCGCCTCGAAGAGGCCCAGGCGGCCCTCGCGGAGATCAAGGGCCAGAGCTGAGCTTTCTTGCCCTCCGCGCGGCGAAAAGCGCCCCGGAAACACAACGAAAGCCCCGGACCTTCGCGGTTCGGGGCTTTTGTCTTTTGTGTGAATTGTCAGGGGTGAAGTCGGATCGCTTCGGCCGAACTCAGAAGGGGCAGGCCGGGGCGCCTTCCCGACGCCCGCTTCTGCTTGCCCGTCAGTCCCGTTCGAAGTTCAGTTCCCCCGCCAGGCCGACGGTGGCGAGGGCAAAGGCGTATTCCAGTGCGGTTTCCTTCAGCCCCTCGAAGCGGCCCGAAGCGCCACCATGGCCAGCCTCCATATTGATGCGCAGGAAGTAGGGCCCGGCTTCGGGTGCCTCGAAGCGCAGTTTCGCGGCCCATTTCGACGGTTCCCAATAGGTCACCCGCGGGTCCGACAGCCCGCCGGTGATCAGCATGGGCGGGTAGGGGCGCTCGGCGGTGTTCTCATAGGGGTCATAGGCGATGATCGTGTCATAGGCGGCCGCATCGGTGATGGGATTGCCCCATTCCGGCCATTCCGGCGGCGTCAGCGGCAGGCTTTCGTCCGACATGGTGTTGATGACGTCGACAAAGGGCACCGCGGCGATCATGCCGCCGAACAGTTCCGGGTCCTGGTTCACCGCTGCGCCCATGAGCAGGCCGCCGGCCGATCCGCCGAGGCCCACCACGCGGCCTTCCGCGCCATAGCCCTCACTGATGAGGAAGCGCCCCGCATCGATATAGTCGTTGAAGGTGTTCACCTTCTTGTCGAGCTTGCCGTCGAGGTACCACTGGTAGCCCTTGGCCTTCGATCCGCGGGGATGGACGATGGCCCAGATGAAGCCGCGGTCCACGAGGCTGAGCCGTGAGGTGGAGAAGCTCGCCGGGATGGTCACGCCATAGCTGCCATAGCCGTAGAGCAGGAGCGGCGCGGAGCCGTCCACCGCCGTGTCGGCCCGTCGCAGGATGGTCACCGGTACCGTCTCGCCGTCACGTGCCGGTGCCATCAGCCGCTCCACGACATAGTCGTCCGGGTCGTGTCCCGAGGGCACTTCCTGTGTCTTGCGCAGGATGCGCTCACGTGTGGCGAGATTGTAGTCGAAGACCCGGTCCGGCGTGGCGGGGCTTTCATAGCTGATGCGGATCGTGTCGGTGTCGTACTGGTAGCCTGCGCTGGTGCCGAGCGCATAGGCGGCCTCATCGAAGGCCACGGTGTGCTCCGCGCCGGTGTCGCGTGCGCGCACCACGATGCGCGGCAGGCCGTCCTTGCGTTCCATGCGGACAAGCCAGTCCTTCAGGGCCTCCATGCCGAGCACCAGTGTGCCCGGCGCATGGGGCACGAGATCGCTCCAATTGTCGCGCGACGGATCGCTGATCGGCGCGGTGACGAGCTTGAAGTCCACCGCGCCGTCGGCATTGGTCATGATCACGAAATCATCGCCCCAATGGTCGGCGGCATACTCCACCCCCGGATCGCGCGGGGCGATCATGAGCGGGAAGGGCGAGGGGGCATCGGCGGCGAAGAAGCGCCATTCCGAGGTGGTATGGTCATTGGAGGTGATGAAGATGTAGTCGCCCGACTGGCTCTCGCTGACGCCGACGAAGAAGCCCGGATCGGTCTCGCGGTAAAGCTCCTTCGAGCCCTCGCCACCAAGCTTGTACATGTGCACCGCCACGGGACGGCCCTCGTCGGAACGCTCGACCCAGAAGACCCGGTCGGAATCCTTGCCCCAGGCAAAGTCGCCATAGGTGGCGGGGATCACGTCGGGCAGGTCCTTGCCGGTCTGAAGGTCGCGGAATTTCAGCGTGTAGTATTCCGAGCCCTGGTCGTCATAGGAATAGGCGAGGATTTTGTGGTCGGGCGAATGGGCGACATTGCCGAAGCTGAAATAGGCCTTGCCTTCGCCAAGCCTGTCGCCATCGACCAGGATCTCGCCCTCGACATCCTCATTATAGACTTCGGCAGCGGGCTTGCGCCCGAAGATCGGATACTCGCCGCCAGTGCGGTACCTCGTGAAATAGGCCCAGGGCCCGTCCACCGATGGCAGGGAACTGTCATCCTCCTTGATCCTGCCGCGCATTTCTGTGAACAACTCTTCCCTGAGATCGCTGGCCGGTTCCTCGAGGAGGGCCTTTGTATAGGCGTTCTCCGCCTCCAGATAGTCGCGGATATCGGCGCGCAGGACGCTCGGATCGCGCATCACCTGTTGCCAGTTCTCATCCTTCAGCCAGGCATAGGGGTCGGTGCGTGTGCGGCCCACCTGTTCAATGCTGACCGGACGGCGTTCGGCCATTGGCGGGGCAATCGCGGGCCCGGAGGCCGTGGTTTCGGTATCTGCGGGCAATTCGGAAACTCCGGTCTCGGTGGCGGGGGGTGGGGTGGTGCAGGCGGTAAGCAGGACCGCGGCGGCGGCGGCGAGGCTTAGGCTCTTCAGGGACATGGCTCTCTCCAGAATTCTGCGCCTGCCAGATTATTGGCTTCGGGCCCGTTCGCAAGCCGCAAGCGCGCTTCGGGGACTGAGCGCGCATGCTTGACGTCGGGGGGCGCTCGGTCCCAATGACCCTGATGCGCGGCGTTCTGGATTTCATCAACCGGATGGACGCCACTGCCTGGCGGGCGGTGGGGGTGACGGTGTCGCTGTTTGCCGGCGTGGCCATCGTGCTCGTGCTCGGCAAGACCGGCGCCTTCGGCACGTTCGATGAATTCGAGCGCAATCTGGAGACCCTGCGGGGATCGGCCTGGGGCTTGCCGGCGCTGGCGGCGGTGTTCTGCGCAGCCGCCTTCATCGGTGCGCCGCAATTCGGCCTGATCGCCGCGGCCGTGGTGGCCTTCGGGCCCTCGCTCGGCTTTTTCTATTCCTGGGTGGCGACGCTGGTCTCCGGAACGGTGACCTTCTGGCTCGGGCGCTTTGCCGGCGAGGAGACCTTCCGACGCTATGCCGGCGACACCGCCAACCGTCTGTCGGAATTCATCGGGCGCAACGCCTTCGTGGCGAGCGCTGTGGTGCGCAATGTGCCCACCGCGCCCTTTATCGTCGTCAACATGGCCTTCGGTGTCAGCCAGGCCCGCTTTCTCCACTATCTCGGCGGCATGGCGATCGGTATCATCCCGAAAGTGGCCATCGTCACCTTCTTCGGCGGAAGTGTCATGGCCGCGCTGAAGGGCTCGCCCTGGGTGGCCATCGGTGCGGCGCTGGCGGCCGCGCTTGGCTGGATCGCACTCATGCTGTTTGCGCGCATCAGGGTGCGCCGGGGCCGGCGTGCGGCCGGGCGGCAACAGGTTTCGCCGGAACGGGAAAATCTTTCACCATCTGCGGAATAGGCATTGACTTCATGCGTCCTGCGTAAAATTCTCACCCTCATGTGCAAGCTCATGCCCCTGGGGCGCCTCAACCTGCTCGGACGGCCGGGCCTTACCAGCCCCTGGCCGTGGTCGCGCTGAACGTTTTCGGGGGCGCGCGGTCAGGGGAGCCTTTCTCGATCCTCCGGAAGCCATCCAACAGCACAGACCAGAGCGCCCTGCCATGACCGCATCCAGCACCGACCACGTCCGGATCTTTGACACCACCATGCGCGACGGGGAGCAGAGCCCCGGCGCATCCATGACACTGAACGAAAAGCTCGAACTCGCTGAGTTGCTGCAGGAAATGGGCGTCGACGTCATCGAGGCCGGCTTCCCGGCGGCGTCCGGCGGCGATTTCGAATGCGTCAGCCGGATCGCCGCGGCCGCGGGGGGTGACACCGTCATCTGCGGCCTGGCGCGGTCCACGCCGGGCGATATCGACCGTGCCGCCGAGGCGCTGAAAGCCGCCCGGCGCCGGCGCATCCACACCTTCATCTCCACCAGCCCGGTGCACATGAAGCACAAGCTGAAACTGGGCCCGAATGCGGTGCTGGAGGCGATTGGCCGATCGGTGACCCAGGCCCGCCATCACACCGACGACGTGGAGTGGAGCCCGGAGGACGCCACCCGCACCGAGTTCGACTTTCTCTGCCAGTGCGTCGATGCCGCCATCGCCGCCGGCGCCACCACCATCAACATTCCCGATACGGTGGGCTACTCCTATCCGGAGGAATATGGCGCCCTGTTCCGCCGCCTGCGCGAGGCGGTGCCGGACAGCGACAAGGCCGTCTTCTCGGCGCACTGCCACAATGACCTCGGCCTGGCCGTAGCCAATTCCATAGCCGCGGTGGCCAATGGCGCCCGCCAGGTGGAAGTCGCCGTGAATGGCCTTGGCGAACGGGCCGGCAATGCCGCGCTGGAGGAGATCGTCATGGCGCTGCGCGTGCGCGGCGATGCCCTGCCGTTCACGACCCGGATCGACACCACGAAGCTCGCCCGCGCCTCGCGCCTTGTCAGCCAGATCACCGGCTTCCCTGTGCAGTACAACAAGGCGATTGTCGGCAAGAACGCCTTCGCCCATGAGAGCGGCATCCACCAGGACGGCATGCTGAAGCATGTCGAAACCTATGAGATCATGCGCCCGGAGGATGTCGGCGTCGGGGAGACCGCCCTCGTGCTCGGCAAGCATTCCGGGCGCCATGCCTTTCGCGACCGGATCGAGGCGCTGGGTTATGAACTGGAGGACGTCGCGCTGAACGACGCGTTCAGGCGGTTCAAGGAATTGGCGGACGTGAAGAAGGAGGTCTTCGACGAGGACATTCTCGCCCTCGTGGACGAGCAGATGGCCAGCACCGCAGAGCGTCTGACCCTGGTCTCGCTCTCGGTGCGGGCGGGCACCGAAGGGCCCCAGACCGCTTTCATCGAGGTTGATGATGCCGGTGAGGTCCGCTCCGCTGAGATCGCGGGCAATGGCCCGGTCGATGCGGTCTTCAACGCCATCAGGGCCGTGACCCAGCGCGGCGAACGGCTCGACCATTTCCAGGTTCATGCCGTGACTGGGGGCACCGACGCCCAGGCGGAGGTGTCGGTACGCCTCGTACTGGATGGGCTGAGATCCTCGGCGCGCGCCTCCGATCCCGACACGCTTGTGGCCGCCGCGCGGGCCTATCTGCACGCCCTGAACCGGCTCGATGCCCGGGCCAAGAAGCGCGTGGAGGCCTGAGCTGCGCCGAAAACGCGTCCATGGGCTTGGAATGTCAGGCGATTTCGCGCGCCAAGATGACTGAGGCGGGCGACTTCGTTGACGCAAACGTCGCGTTCATGAACAATTTCCAATCCTGGGCGTGTGTTTCGGCGCCCCAATGGTGGTAAAGGCCCGCCATGGCGGGCTCTTCGGCCCAAACAGTACGGACCGTACTCATCCGGCCGCCGCCCTGCTCAGGAGCCTTGCGTTAAGCCTCCATAAACGGCAAAAGCCCATACAGGGCGGGCGAATGATGCAGAACGCACGGGAACAGGCCGGCGCCTTAGCCGGACACGTGCGAGAAACGGATGCGGGTACATGATCGGTAATCTTCTCGGCATCCTGTCCACGGACATGGCCATAGACCTCGGCACGGCGAACACGCTGGTCTACGTCAAGGGTCGTGGCATCGTCCTGAACGAGCCGTCCGTGGTGGCCTACATGACCCAGGGCAACCGCAAGGTGGTCTATGCCGTGGGCCAGCAGGCCAAGGAGATGCTTGGCAAGACGCCGGGTTCCATGGAGGCGATCCGGCCCATGCGCGATGGCGTGATCGCCGATTTCGACGTCGCCGAGGAGATGATCAAGCACTTCATCCGGAAAGTGCACAATCGCCGCGCTTTCGTGCCGCCCCAGATCATCATCTGTGTGCCGAGCTCGGCCACGAGCGTGGAACGTCGCGCCATCCATGAAAGCGCCCTTCAGGCCGGTGCCCGCGAGGTCCACCTGATCGAGGAGCCCATGGCCGCGGCCATCGGTGCCAATTTGCCTATCGACGAGCCGGCCGGTTCCATGGTGATCGATATTGGCGGCGGCACGACGGAGGTGGCGGTGTTGTCGCTTGGCGGAACGGTCTATGCCCGGTCCATCCGCGTCGGCGGCGACAAGATGGACGAGGCCATCGTCAACTATCTCCGCCAGAAGAATCAGATTCTCATTGGCGAGATGACGGCGGAGAAGATCAAGATGGAGATCGGCACGGCCACGGCGCCGGCCTCGGGCCAGGGGCTGGAATATACCGTGCGCGGGCGCGGCACCATCGACAATGTGCCCACCGAAGTCACCGTCACCGAGGGCATGGTGGCCGAGGCCCTCGACGACCCGGTCGGCGAGATCATCGGCGCGGTGCGCCTGGCGCTGGAAACCCTGCCGCCCGAGCTTGCCGCTGACATTGTCGACCGTGGCATCGTGCTCACCGGCGGCGGCGCGCTCCTGCGCAATCTCGACGTGAAGATCCGCGACGATGCCAAGCTTCCCGTGATGATCGCCGAGGAGCCGCTGACCTGTGTGGCGCAGGGCTGCGGCACCGTGCTCGACAATTTCGCGAAGATGAAGAACGTCCTTTCACCCGAGGTCTGAGCGGCGCCAGTCGCGCGTTTCGCCGCCGCCTCGATACAAACTGCAAGGCCCTGAAAGACCATGGCCATTTCAAGTGGCAAGTCGAGCGCCCGCAAGACCGTCAGGCAACTGAGCTTTGCCGCCGCGATCTTTGCGGCCACGGGCCTGGTGGTCGCCCAGTCGGCGCCGGAGATCGAAACCGCGCTGAAGCCCCTGCGGTTCAGCGCCGCCGACATACTGTCGAGCCGGGGCAAGGCAACCTGGTGGGACTCCCTGACCCGGGCCAGCGAGAAGGACCGGCGCATCGCGGAACTCGAACGCCAGGTCCAGGAACTTTCGCGCTACAAGCTCGCCGCCTACACGATGACGGCGCGCATGGAGACCTATGAGCGCATCCTGAAGCTGATGGGCGAACCGCTGCACAAGGGGCTCACCGCACGGGTGGTTTCGGAGATTGACGGGCCGTTCTCGCTCACCCGGCTGGCCAATGCGGGCGCCGAGCAGGGCGTACCGGAAGACGCCATCGCGCTCAATGAGGGTGGACTGGTCGGGCGCGTCATCCAGCGCGGACGCTCGAGCTCGCGCATCCTGCTCGTCACCGACTACAACAGTCGCGTGCCGGTGCTCGGCGAGGTGTCGGGTGCGCGCGGCGTGATGTTCGGCGACCGCGACGGCCAGGGCACGCTGACCGACATGCCCGAACGCGGCGGCTTTCGCGTCGGCGAGCGCATCCTGACCTCCGGAGAGGGTGGCTTGTTTCCCAATGGCCTGCTGGTCGGGCGGGCCTACCAGCAGGACGAGAACTGGCGCGTTGCCCTCGGCATGCATGAGGGAAATGCCGACTATGTTCGCCTGGTCCCGCCGGCCCGGATCCCGAAGCCCGAGGACGACCCCGTTCCGGCACCAGAGGCGGAGATACCGCTGGCGTCGGCGACGGGCGACGGCGAGGGGGTGCGCTGATGGCGGGGCAGTCGAAACCGGGCGGATTTTCCACGAGTTCCGGCAAGTCGGGGCGCACGCTGCGCATAATCATCGGCACGCTGGTGGTGGTGATTGCGGGCATGGTCCAGCAATCGCCGCTCGTCATGTCGTCGCCGGAAGTGCCCTGGCCGAACGTGGCGCTCTGGGCGGCGGCGGGCTGGGGCCTGACGGGCCTGGCGATCCGGCCGATGCTCCTGCTCATCGCCTTCGGCTTTGCCCAGGACATCCAGGCCAGCGCGCCGATCGGCGCCTTCATCGTGGTCAATTTGGTGGCCTTTGGCGCTGCTGCCTTCCTGGCCCAGCGCATGGAACGCGAGGTCAGCGACGGCATGGGGCTGCTCTACGCGCTGCTCGCCATCGTGGCGGGCTTCATCGCCATGGTGCTCATGGCCGTGGCCGTCACCCAGTCGAGTCCGCGCCTCCTGCCCATTCTCGGCGATATGGGCGTGACGCTGCTGCTCTTCCTCGTACTCTTTCCGATCTTCAACCTGCCGCCCGCCGAGGATGGCATGTTCAGGGGACGCTGATGGCCGGACAGGGCGCGACCCCCTCGACGACCTTCACCCGGCGTGCGCTCGGCACCGCTGTGGTCGGCGGCGGGATCTGGGCGCTGCTGCTGGCCCGTCTGGGACAGCTCCAGCTTGTCCAGCATGAAAAATATGCCGGTATTGCGGCGGAGAACCAGGTCCGGCTCGACCTGCAGCCGCCCAAGCGCGGCGAGATCCTCGACCGGTTCGGCCGCCCCCTGGCCAGTCATCGCCGGGCCGGCCGCGTGACTCTGGTGCGCGAACAGGTCGGCGACCTGGAAGACACGCTGCGCCGCATCGCCGGGCTGATCGATCTGCCTGAGGAGCGCCAGGAACGCATCATCCGCGACGCGCTGCGCCAGCAATCCTTCCTGCCCACGCTTGTGGCCCGCGAACTGAGCTATGAGGATTTCTCCCGCCTGACGGCCCATTCCGCCGAGCTAGACGGCGTGCAGGTTGAAATGGCCCTGACGCGCTCCTATCCGCGTGGCCGGGATTTCGCCCACCTGATCGGATATGTCGCCAAGGCCAATGACCGCGACATGGAGCGCCTGCTGAGCGCTGGGTTGGAGGCGGAAACGGCTGCCGGCGACGAGACCGCGCTCAGGGCCAAACGCTCGCGGCTGACCCAGATGTTCAAGCATCCCGACATGCGGGTGGGCCGGTCGGGCGTGGAATTCTTCGCCGATGACTGGTTGCGCGGCACCTATGGCTTCCGGCGGGTGGAGGCCAATGCCAGCGGCCGCATCATCCGGGAACTGCCGAGCGAGGACGTCGCCGCACGCCCGGGGCGTGATGTCACCCTGTCGCTCGATGCCGAATTGCAGCGCGCTGCGATCGAGCGTTTCGGCGCCGAGAGCGGGGCCGCCGTGCTCCTCGACACCCGGACCGGCGATGTCCTGGCGATGGTCTCCACACCCGCATTCGACCCGAACGATTTCGTCAACGGCATTTCCACCGCCGACTACAATCTCCTGCGCGAGAACGAACGCTCGCCACTCTATCACAAGGCCTATGACGGCACCTATCCGCCGGGATCGACCTACAAGATGGTGGTGGGCGTGGCCGCGCTGGAAGCCGGCGTCATCGACCCGCGCGAGGAGCTCTACTGCCCCGGTCATTACCGGTTCGGCAACCGGACCTGGCACTGCTGGAAACGCGGCGGGCATGGCTCGGTGAACATGCATCGCGCGATCAAGGTGTCCTGTGACGTCTACTTCTACGAGGTTGCCAAGCGCCTGGGTGTGGAAAAGATCGCCGAAGTGTCGCGGCGTTTTGGCTTCGGCCATGTCTGGGAGCTTGGCATGACGGGAGGGCGCTCCGGCGTGGTGCCCGATCCGGCCTGGAAGGAACGCGCCATCGGCGAGCCCTGGTTCGAGGGGGAGACGCTGAATTACGGCATCGGGCAGGGCTATCTGCACACAAGCCCGCTGCAGCTTGCCATGATGACCGCAAAAATCGCCATGGACGGTCGGCTGGTCATCCCGCGCATGCTGGTGGACGG
>CAZXWB010000052.1:0-10915 GCA_964644395.1 uncultured Hyphomonadaceae bacterium
GAAGCCGCCCAGGCCATGACCATGGACGTCTCGAAACGCTGTTTCATGCGCATGAGAACCCGCCGCGGCTTGCTCTGAGCCGCGGCTTGCGCCAATCCTCGCGCCATGAGCCAGCACGTCCCCCCGCTCCAGTCCTACCCGTTCACCCGCATGCGCCGCACCCGGACCGCACCCTGGATTCGCGCGCTGACGGGCGAGAGTGTTCTCACACCGCAGGATCTGGTCTGGTCCCTCGTCATCCATGACGGGGCCGAACCCCGCATTCCCGTGGACGCCATGCCCGGTGTCGACCGGCTGAATCTCGACGAGGCCGCCAGGGCCGCTGTCCGCGCCCGCGAACTCGGCATCCCCGCCGTGGCGATATTCCCGCACATTGATCCGGCCCGGAAGGATGATGCCGGCTCGGAGGCGCTTAATCCTGACGGCCTGGTGGCCAGTGCCATCAGGGCGATGAAGGCCGCCGCCCCTGAGGTCGGCGTGATCTGCGATGTGGCGCTCGACCCCTTCACCACCCACGGCCATGACGGCGTGATCAATGAGGCGGGCCGCATACTGAACGATCCCACGGTGGAGATTCTCATCGACCAGGCCGTCATGCAGGTGGCCGCCGGTGCCGACGTGGTCGCGCCGTCGGACATGATGGACGGACGGATCGGCCAGATCCGCACCGCGCTGGAGGATGGCGGCCACCATGACGCGCTGATCCTGTCCTATGCCGCGAAATATGCCAGCGCCTTCTACGGCCCCTACCGCGAGGCCATCGGCTCGGCCGCTGCGCTTACCGGCGACAAGAAAACCTATCAGCAGAACCCGGCCAACACTGAGGAGGCGATCCGGGAAGTCGCGCTCGATATCTCCGAGGGCGCCGACATGGTCATGGTGAAGCCGGGGCTCGCCTATCTCGACATAGTGCAGCGCGTGTCGGAGACCTTCCGCATCCCGACCTTCGCGTTTCAGGTCTCCGGCGAATACGCCATGATACAGGCCGCCAGCGAACGCGGCTGGATCGATGGCGACCGGGCAGTGCTCGAAAGCCTGCTCGCCTTCAAACGGGCTGGCGCGGCGGCTGTGCTGAGCTATTTCTCGGAACGCGCCGCCATGCTGATGGCTTGAATGAGATTAAGGGCACGCCCGTCTCCTGCGTTATTCATCCCATATCTCGTAATTCGCACGCATGTAGTCCACGCCGTCGCGAACAATGTCCTCCAGCACGTCCAGGTCCACATCGGCGAGCTTGTTGATGTAGAGGCATGACTTGCCGAGCTTGTGCTTGCCGAGGCGCGACAGGTGTTCGCCCATCTCGCCATAGCGGTAGCCCGGCATGACGTGAATCGACAGA
The DNA here is from genome assembly GCA_964644395.1 of uncultured Hyphomonadaceae bacterium. Lineage (GTDB taxonomy): Bacteria > Pseudomonadota > Alphaproteobacteria > Caulobacterales > Hyphomonadaceae > JBGSUF01. The sequence goes on from CAZXWB010000052.1 coordinate 1,340, forward strand.
TTGGCCTTGCGCGGGCTGAAACCGGTCAGGAAGAACTCCCCTTCCCGGCCGCTTTCATATTTGTACCGGTAGCGCCCATAGCCGATCAGGCTAGGCCCCCACATGCGTGGCTCAAGGCCGGTGACCTTGCCAAACAGCGCCAGCAGCCTCTGCGCATCGGCCCGGCGGGTGGGATGTTCAACCGCTGCGATGAAGCTCTGCGGGTCGGCATCGGTCGGCTTCGTCTTGTTTTCGGCCATGTCGCACGTCCTCCCGGGAGGGAGCCTATCCGATGCTGATCGTCTGCCCAAGGTCGAGATAGACGATCACCGCCGCCGACAGGGCCAGAAGCACCACGGTGATCACCACATTGATCCAGAAGGACCGGACAGCGTGTTGCTGCTCGATCCAGCCGCGCGGCCGGATGCGCTTCAGCCGGAAGACTATCAGTGAGGCCAGCACCAGTGCGGCGATGTTCAGCACGAGCAGAAGGCCCGCCCGCATGGCGAGGTCGTACCGGGTGTCGCCGAGAAACAGGCCGACGGCCGACGCCGGCGGCAGGAGCGCGGCCGCCACCATGACGCCGACCAGCACCGAGGATTGCCCCTTGGCGAGCGACAGCGCCGCCGCACCGCCCGCCGCCATGGCGAGTGCCAGCCCGTCCAGGCGTACCTCGGCGCGCGAGATCAGCTCCCGGCTCTGCAGGTCGATGGGCACGAGGAAGGAGATCGCCACCGAGACGAAGAGCGAAATGCCAATGCCGGCGGCGAGCGCTTTCAGCGCGTTCTGCAACAGGCGCGTATCGCCGAGCGCCACGCCGAGCGTCAGCGCCAGGATGGGCCCCAGAAGCGGGGCGATCACCATGGCGCCGATGACGGCGGCGACACCATTGGCGTTCATGCCGATGGCCGCCACGATCGTCGACAGCGTCACCAGCACCAGATAATCGGTGTTCAGTCGCGCCCCGCGCTCGACATCGGTGTAGATCTCCTCCCGGATGGCCGATCGCTGGACCGAGCGCTTTTCCTCAGGCGTCTCATCGATCTTCGGCAGCGTTGCCTCGATGCGCGACAGGACAATGCGCCAGTCCTTCTCGTTCTCAAGCGCATGCTGGATCTGGTCCATCAGCTTCTGGCCGGTATTGTCATGCAGGTAGACGCTGATCATGCGCCGGTTCTGCTGCTCCACCGGATAGACCATGTAGTCGATGGGCTGGAAATTCTTGATCGCCCTGACCACGGTGTCGAAGGTCGCGCCGGCACGCAGGTGGATATCAAGCCGGCGCATCTGGTGATCAGTCCTTCTTCAGGCGCGCGATGAGGGAAGATGTGTCCCAGCGCGCGCCGCCCATGGCCTGAACCTCGGCATAATATCCGTCAACCATCTCGGCCAGGGGCAGCGGTGCGCCGACTTCGGCCGCTGTTTCCATGGCGATGCGAAGGTCCTTGCGCATCCAGTCCACGGCAAATCCGAAATCGAATTCGCCATCGGTCATGGTCTTCCAGCGGTTTTCCATCTGCCAGCTCTGGGCGGCACCGCCGGAGATCGCCTCGATGACTTTCTCGACATCGAGGCCTGAAGCCTGAGCAAGGTTCAGCCCCTCTGACAAACCCTGCAGGACACCGGCAATGCACACCTGGTTGACGCACTTGGCCAGCTGGCCTGTGCCGCTCTCACCGATATGGGTGATCCGGCCGGAATAAGCCTGCATGACAGGACGCGCCTTTTCGAAGCTGGCCGCTTCGCCCCCGGCCATCACGGTCAGGGCGCCCTTTTCCGCACCGGCCTGTCCGCCGGAGACGGGCGCATCGAGGAAACCGGCCCCTTTCGCGCGTGTCCGCACCGCCAGGCGCCGTGCCAGTTCCGGACTGGCCGTGGTGTGGTCGATCATGACCATGCCGCCACCGACCACGGGCTCGACCTGATCGAAGACAGCTTCGACATCCGGGTTATCGCCGAGGCACATGGCCACGAATTCTCGTCCCCAGGCCGCCTCGGCCGGATCATTGGCCACCTCACCGCGATACTTCTCCGCCCAGGCGGCGGCCTTTTCCCGCGTGCGGTTCCAGACCGAGACCCGGTGGCCGGCCCTCGCCAGGTGTCCCGCCATGGGGAAACCCATCACGCCGAGGCCGAGAAATGCGATGCGTGCCAATTCAGTCTCCCTGCGCGCAGATGGTGGTGAAGCGCCCGTTGCAATAGCCGAGCATATCGGCGGGACCGAAATCCTCAAACTGCCGCACCGTGGCAAAGATCACCGTGTGGTCGCCAACCGTCTCCATGAAGCGTGTCGCGCAGGTCAGGCGACTGACGGCGCCCTTGATGAGCGGCACCATGCCATCGAGGTCGTAGCTGCCCTCCTCGATGCGCGCCTCGGTCTTGCGGGTGAAGCGCTCGGCAAGCGCCTGCTGATCCGCCGCAAGAATGTTCACCGAGAAATCGCGCGCAGCAACGAACAGCCTGTGCCGGTCACTGGCGGCATCGATGGCCCAGCTGATGATCGGCGGGTCAAGGGAGACCGAACAGAAACTATTGATCGTGATGGCGCGCGGCGCACCGTCGTCATCGCGCGCCGCCACGAGGGCCACGCCGGTGGCAAAACGACCGAGCGCACCGCGGTAGGCGCGCGGGTCCAGCGTATTTGTGTGAAATTCCATCGGGGCCATGCACGGGGCCTTACCCGTGTTCCTCTAACTGTGTCACCACTGAACTTGACCCGACACAGGCCGCCTTCAAGCATGACCGCCTCCACGCGCCCGATTTACAGACGCCTCACCGTCAGGCGGCCCGCACGGACGCAGCTGCGTGGCGGCTGGAAGCTCGCCTATGCCGACTTCACCACGGCGATGATGGCGTTCTTCCTGCTGATGTGGATCGTCAACGGAACCGAGGCCGAAACCCGCAGTGACATTGCCGGATATTTCGGTGGTGCCAGGGCCACGGTCGGCGAGACGCTGACGGATACCGAGATTTCATCGGGGATCAGGGCCGTCATGGAGTCGCTCGGCCGCACCGGTGGTCTGAGCATCGAGCATGCCCCCGGACAGGTGCGTGTGGAGTTCTTCGACACGCCGGAACACCCCATGTTTGCCCTTGGCGAGGCGTCGCTCACCGATGAGGCGGCGGCGGTCCTGCGCGCCGTGGCGCCGCTTATCAACGACACCGGCCTCGCCTTCGAGATCGAGGGCCATACCGATTCGCGTCCCGTGGCCGCGCCCGGGGCATCGAACTGGTCGCTGTCGGCGCGGCGGGCCGAGGCGGCGCGCCAGATCCTCCTGTCGGCTGGCGTCGGCGAGGCCCAGCTGAGCGGCATCACGGGCCGCGGCGCCTCCCGCCCCATCGCTCCGGCATCACCCGAAGCGGCGGTCAATCGTCGGATTTCCCTGATTTTCAAGTTGTAAGCCGGCGCGCGCCCCGTCAATCTATGCGTTCTGTCCGCGCCGGGGCGCGCGTTGCTGGAGGCATGCATGTTGGGAGAATTCCTGGCGCAGTGGCCGATGTGGGCGAGCTTTGCGATCATACTGGTCGCTGTCGTCCTGTACGTGTCCGAAGCCGTTGCCATGGAGCTCGTCTCCATGGCGCTGATCGTCGCGTTTCTCATGCTGTTCCAGCTTCCGGGCGCCGTGGGCGCCGACGGAGATCCGGTTTCGCCGACCACCGTCCTGTCGGGTTTTGCCAATCCGGCCCTGATCGCCATCATGGCACTGCTCGTCATCGGCCAGGGCCTGTTCCAGACCGGCGCCCTCGACAGCCCGGCCCGGATGATGCTCAGCGCCTACGAGAAGAGCGCGATCCTCACACTCATCGGCACATATCTGGCCGTCTTCGTGATTTCCGCCTTCATCAATAACACCCCTGTGGTGGTGATGTTCCTGCCCATCCTCTCGGCACTCGCCATGCGCATGGGGGCCTCCACCTCCAAACTCATGATGCCGCTCAGCTTCGTGTCGGTCTTTGCCGGCATGACGACACTGATCGGCACGTCGACCAACCTCCTGTCGGCTGAAATCCTCGAACGCAGCACCGGCCAGGTCATCGGCTTCTTCGACCTGACCGACCTTGGCCTGGTGCTGGCGGGTGCCGGCGCGCTTTACCTGATGGCCTTTTCGCGCTTCCTGCCCAAGCGGGCCGCGCTGTCGGAAGACCTCATCGCCCCGCCCGGCAAGCAATTCATCGTCCAGATCGAGATCACGCGCGATCATCCCCTGCATGGAAAGGCCGCCGTGGCGGGCATGTTCAAGGAACTGCCCAATATCACCATCAGGCTCATCCAGCGCGGCGAACGCTCGATCCTGCCGCCCTTCGAGGACACCAGGCTACAGGAGGGCGACCTGCTGATCGTGGCAGCGACGCGCAAGGCGCTCACCGATGTGCTCAAGTCCAATCCCGAGATGCTTCGGCGCATGTGGCAGAGTGGTAGTGCCATTGAAAGCCCGAACGGCGAGGCACCGAAATCGCTCGCCCTGACCGAAGCTGTCATCGCGCCGGGCTCGCGCATGATCCACGCCAGCATCGAACAGGCGGGTTTCCGGCGCCGGGCTGACGCCATCGTGCTGGGCATCCAGCGCCGGTCGCGCATGATCCGCACGAGCCTCAACGATATTCGCCTGGAACAGGGCGACACGCTGCTGGTCTGCTCTGCGCCCAACGCGCTGAACATGCTGGCGGCCGACCGCGACCTCCTCCTGCTTGAGGGGGCAAGGGTGGAGGTGCGCCTGACGACACCGATCCTGTTGGCGCGACTGATTGCTGGGTTTGTCGTGATTGCGGCGGCAACGGGGCTCCTGCCGATCCTCCACGCCTCCATACTCGGCGCGGTGGCGATGGTTCTGGGCGGGTGCCTGAACATTCGCCAGGCCAGCCGCGCCCTCGATCTCAGGGTCTACCTGCTGATCGCCGGCGCCATCGCCATGGGCACCGCGCTGGAGGTTACTGGCGGCGCCCAGCTGATCGCCGGCGGCGTGATCTATTTCGCCGAGCCCTTCGGGCCGCTGGCAATCCTGTCGATGATCTTCCTGACCGTCGCCGTTCTGACCAACATCCTGTCAAACGCCGCAACGGCAGTGCTCTTCACACCCATCGCGATTTCAGCCGCCACGCAGGCGGGCTTCGATCCGATGCCCTTCGTGTTTGCCGTGATCTACGGGGCCAATTGCTGCTTCGCCACGCCCATCGCCTACCAGACAAATCTCCTCGTCATGGGCCCGGGCCATTACCGCTTCATCGACTATCTGCGCTTTGGCGGCCCCCTGGTCCTCGTTCTGTGGCTCACCTTCACCTTGATTGCGCCGCTTCGCTGGGACATGTGACTGCGACGGATTTTCGCTCGCGGCACGATCGGCGATTGAAATGCGGGCGCGCTGCTGCATTATCGCGAACAATGCGACAGGACGATCCCCGCCCCTTTGCCGATCCGAACGGCCGCAAGCTGCGATACTTCGTGACCGCGCCCTCGCCCTGCCCCTATATAGAGGGCCAGGTGGAGCGGAAGGCGTTTACCCATCTCGGCGTGCCTGCGCCGGATGCGCTTCACACCGCGCTCAGCCAGTATGGCTTCCGCCGCTCACAGACCATCGCCTACCGGCCGGCCTGCCCGTCCTGCAATGCCTGCCGGTCGGTCCGCACGCCGGTGGGGCAGTTTGAATGGTCACGGCGCTGGCGGCGGATCATGACGCGCAATGGGGCGGTGGAGCGAACACCGGTGCGAAATGAAGGCACGCGGGAACAGTATCGGCTGTTCCGGCGCTATCTCGCGGCGCGCCATGACGGGCTCGGCATGTCGGAAATGAGCTATGCCGATTACCTGCACATGGTGCGCTCAAGCCCCGTGCGCACGCTGATTTTCGAGTACCGTGAGGGCGATACGCTGGTCGGTGCCAGCCTGACCGACGTGATGCGCGACGGCTTCTCGCTGGTCTACTCCTTCTTCGATCCGGACCTCGCCGACCGCAGCCTCGGCAATTTCATCATCCTCGACCATATCCGCCACGCCCACCAGCTCGGACTGGACCATGTCTATCTCGGCTACTGGATCCCCGAGAGCCCGAAAATGGCCTATAAGGGCGAGTTCAGGCCACTGGAAATCCTCGCCGGCGACCGCTGGCAACCGCTTGACCAGAGCTGATATTTCGGGCGTCACTGCCGGCAAAACAACAATCAGTTCAGACTTCCGGGGAGGATGAACCATGGACCGACGTCAATTGATCGGATTGGGCGCCGCCGGGCTGGCCGCAGGTGCGCTGACAGCATGCGGACAGGGCGGCAGCGAGGGCGCGGCCGGCCCATCGGCGCCGGCGGTGTCGAAGAACCGTCAGAAACTCACCATGGTGACAACCTGGCCCAAGGATCTCCCCGGCCTCGGTATGGCCGCCCAGAGGGTGGCCGACAAACTCGACCAGCTCACCGACGGGCGCATCACGGTGGATGTCTTCGCCGCCGGCGAACTGGTCCCCGCACTACAGGCCTTCGACACCGTCGCCGACGGCAATGCCGACATGTACCACGGCGCGGAGTACTACTGGCAGGGCAAGTCCAAGGCCTTCACCTTCTTCACCGCGGTGCCCTTCGGCATGACAGCCCAGGAGATCATGGGCTGGGTCGAGTTCGGTGGCGGCCAGGCGCTTTGGGAAGAACTGTCTGCCCAGTATGGCATCATCGGCTTCCAGGCGGCCAATACCGGCCACCAGATGGGCGGCTGGTTCAGGAAAGAGATCAATTCGCTCGATGATTTCCGCGGCCTGAAAATGCGCATTCCGGGGCTGGGCGGCGACCTTGTGAATGCCTTGGGCGGGGCATCGGTCACGCTGGCGGGCGGAGAGATTTTCCAGGCGCTCCAGACCGGCCAGATCGATGCCACCGAATGGGTGGGCCCCTGGAACGATTACTATCTCGGCTTCTTCCAGGAAGCGCCCTACTATTACGGACCGGGTTTCCATGAACCGGGCGCGGCGCTCGCCGTGGGCATGAACCGCAACACCTGGGACCGGCTTTCGGCCGCCGACCAGGCGCTCGTGCGCGCGGTGTGTTCGGATGTGAACAATCTGAGCCTCGGTGAGTTCACCCACCAGAACGCGCTCCACCTGCGCAAGCTGGTCGACGAGGAAGGCACCGAGCTGCGCCGCTTCCCGCAGGACGTGGAGGCGCGTGCCGTTGAGGCCGCCGCCGATATCCGCGCATCGGTCGGCGCCGCAGGCGGTCTGGAGAAGCGCATTCTCGACAGTTTCGAAACCACCCTGAAGACCATGCGGGGCTGGGCGCGGATTTCCGACGGCGCCTACTACACCGCCCGCGAAGCGGGCTGAGCCTTGAGCGATCTGGCGCGCATCTTCCTGCAGGTGGGTGACGGGCTGACATGGGCAGCGCTGATCCTGTCGCCCCTGCTGCTTCTGCCCCTTGCGGTGCTGGCCGTACCCGGCCCGCTGGACGCCATCTCGCGACGGCTCTCTTCCTGGCTTGACCGCATCAGCGGCTGGGCCATGGGCTTTGCGATCTTCGCCGCCGTGGCGCTGGTCCTGATCCAGATCGCGGTGATCCTGCTGCTCTCGGTCTTCGGCGTCGAGATCAAGAAGATGAGCGAAGCGGTGATGTATGCCTTTGCCATGGTGTTCATGCTGGGCGCAGCCGCCACGCTGCGCGATGACGGCCATGTCCGGGTGGACATCTTCCGGGAGAAGATGGGACCACGTGCGCGCGCGGCTGTGGATCTCGGCGGGACCTATCTCTTCCTCCTGCCCATGATGCTCCTGATCCTCGACGCGGTGCGCCCGTCGCTGACGCGCGCCTGGAGCCAGTTCGAGCCGTCCAGCGAGGCGGCCGGCCTGCCGATCTACTTCCTCTTCAAGACGCTGGTGCCGGTGTTCGCGGCGCTCGTCCTGAGTGCGGGCCTGTCAGTGGCGCTGAGGTCTGCGCGCACCCTGCGCGGGCTGGACGGCGGCGCCCGGCCCCATCACGGCGCAGAGGGGCTCTGAGCGGATGGAGATCGAAGCCCTTCTCGCCATCGGCATGTTCCTGACGGCCATCATCGCCCTTCTGGCCGGCTATTCGGTGGCTTTCACGCTTGGCGGCGTGGCCTTGCTGTTTGCCCTGCTCGGCTCGGCCACAGGCCATTTCAACCTGCTGTTCATCCGCGTCCTGCCCGACCGTATCCTCGGTGCCATGGAAAACGCGGTGCTGATCGCGGTGCCGCTCTTTGTCATCATGGGGGTCATCCTGGAGCGTTCGAAGGTCGCCGAGGACCTGCTGCACATCGCCTCAAGGCTCCTGGCGCGCGTGCGCGGCGGGCTCGGCTATGCCGTTATCCTGGTCGGCGCCCTCCTGGCAGCCTCCACCGGCATTGTCGGCGCCACGGTCATCACCATGACGCTGATCGCCCTGCCGACCATGCTCAAGCAGGGCTACTCGCCGCGCCTCGCCTCCGGGACCATCGCCGCCTCCGGCACGCTGGGCCAGATCATTCCGCCATCCATTGTGCTGATCCTGCTGGCCGATGCCATTTCCAATGCCTCCAGCGTGGCAGCGGGACGGGCCGGCGGCGGCGAGAGTGGCGTGGTCTCGGTAGGCGACCTCTTCGCCGGTGCGCTCATTCCGGGGCTCATCCTTGTCGGGGTCTACCTTATCTATGTCGCAGGCGTCGCCATGCTTCGCCCGGGCGCAGTGCCAAAGCCCGAACCCCTGGAGGATGATGCGCCGCTGAGCTGGCAGGAAATCGCCTTCGGCCTCGGCGCGCCGCTGGCGCTGATCCTGGCGGTGCTCGGCTCGATCCTCGGTGGCATTGCCTCACCGACCCAGGCGGCCGCCATCGGCGCGCTCGGTGCCATGCTTCTGGCGGGCCTGCGTCTGTCGGATGGCGGCTGGCCGCGCCCGGTGCTGCTGGCGGGGCTTGGTGCCGCCATTGCCCTGCTGCTGCTCAGCGCGAATGTGGACATGCGGCTCGGCCGGGAAACCTCCACGCCCATCGAGCAGGCCGCCATCGCCCTGGGGGCGTTGTTCAGCGCTGTCCTAATCCTTGCCGCCCTGGTCAGCCTGCTGGTCCTCAGCCGCGCGGGACAGTTCCATGCCGCCATGTCCTCGGCGGTCCAGATCACCAGCATGGTGTTCCTCATCCTGTTCGGCGCGGCGTTGTTCTCGCTTGTCTTCAAGGGCTATGGCGGGGATGACCTTGTCGAAGCGCTGCTGACGGCCATGCCCGGCGGTGTCACGGGCGCGCTGTTCATCACGCTGCTGGTGATGTTCCTGCTCGGCTTCTTCCTCGATTTCATCGAGATCATTTTCGTGATCGTGCCGCTGGTGGCGCCGCCGCTCATCCTGCTCGGTGTGGATCCGATCTGGCTTGCCATACTCATGGCGCTGAACCTGCAGACAAGCTTCCTCACGCCGCCCTTCGGTTTCGCACTTTTCTATCTGCGCGGCGCGGCACCGGAAGACCTGCGCACCATCGACATCTGGAAGGGCGCGGTGCCGTTCATCGGCCTGCAACTCCTGATCATCGCACTTGTTGCATCGGTCCCTGCGGTGGCAACGTGGCTACCCGGCGTGGCGGGGCGCTAGCGCTCGAAAAAAGGCCGCCGCACATTTCGCGTGCAGCGACCTTCGATATGC
>CAZXWB010000053.1:0-3885 GCA_964644395.1 uncultured Hyphomonadaceae bacterium
CACCTGTCGCAGCCTCATATTCTGCACGTTGAACGTCGCCAGGCGCATGTTGCCTCCGCAGTCACCAGTCATTGCCCCGGCTCCCCGACAACAAATCTCAACTGCTTCTCCACTTCCAGCAGGGCGAAAACCACAACACCTGCCCCGAGCACGATGGCGCCGAATCGCAGGGACAGTCCGGTTGTGCCGAAGATTTCCTGGGCGGCTGGCAGGTAGGTCACAATGAACTGGCCAAACACCACGACAGCCAGCGCGGTCCACACCGCCGGCGTTCCGTGCAGGCCGGCGAAGGTGGTCGACGGACCATGCTGGTAGCGCACGAAGAAGAGATAGGCGACCTGAAGGACGACAAGGGTGTTGAAGGCTACCGTGCGCGCCAATTCCACGGAGGCTGTCTCGTTGAGCGTGTAGGTGAAGACGGCAAAGACCGTTGCGGCAAACAGAACAGTGGCGACAAGGATGTCCCAGAGCAGGCCGGGGCCGAGCAGGGGCGCATCACGCTTGCGCGGTGGCTCCTTCATCGTGCGGGGCTCGAGCGGCTCCAGCGCAAGCGCGAGGCCCAGCGTCATCTCGGTGATGAGGTTTATCCAGAGAATCTGGACCGGTGTGACTGGCAGGGTGAGGCCGAACAATAGCGCCAGGATGACGACGCTCGCCTCGCCGCCGCCCGTCGGCAGGGTCCAGCGCACGAGCTTCTGGATATTGTCATAGACCCGGCGGCCTTCAGTGACAGCCGCCGCAATCGAGGCGAAATTGTCATCGGCCAGCACCATGGGCGCCGCCTCCTTGGCCGCCTCGCTGCCCTTGCGGCCCATGGCGACGCCGACATCGGCGCGTTTCAGCGCCGGGGCATCGTTCACGCCATCACCGGTCATGGCCACGATGAGATTCTGGCCCTGCAGCGCTTTCACGAGGCGCAGCTTGTGCTCCGGGCTTGCCCGGGCGAAGACGTTCGTGGCGAGCGCGGCCCCGACAAGCGCACTGTCATCCAGACGCTCAATATCGTCGCCTGTGAGCACCCGGGAGGGGGCCTCGATCCCGATTTCCGCCGCGATCGCGGCGGCTGTTCCGGCATGGTCACCCGTGATCATCTTCACTGCGATGCCGGCGTCGCGACAGGCCGCAACTGCATCCACGGCCTCGGCGCGCGGTGGATCGACCAGGCCGACAAGGCCGACAAGCGAGAGCCTGCCGCGCAGGCCCTCGACGTCGAGTGCGGTCTCGGGGGCCCACTCAGCCGCTGCGACGGCGATCACGCGCTGGCCCTTCTTTGCGAGCCGGTCGACCTCGTCCCGGAGGCTGTCCGCATCAATAGACACATGATCGCCGTCCTGGCCGAGAGCGTCGCCACAAAGCTCCATCACCGCTTCGGGCGCACCCTTGACGAAGACCTGGTCGCCGCCAGGGCCCGTATTCCGGCTCGCCATGAAACGGTGGGCCGCATCAAAGGGAATCACATCCCGACGGGGATGGTCCGCCCTGATCTCATCGATCGAGTCGAGCTTCCCCGCGAGCGCCAGCAGCGCGCCTTCCATGGGATCGCCGCTGACCTGCCAGCCCTGCTCGGATGTCTCGAGGGCGGCGTCATTGCACAGCACGGCGGCGCGTGCGATCCGTCCGATGGACGGGTCACCGGGCTCCGGAGCGGGTTGGAGCCCACCCTCCGGCCCGTAGCCTTCGCCAGTGACCTCGAAGCGCCGGCCCGCGGCCACGAGGCTTGCGGCAAACATCTCATTGCGCGTCAGCGTGCCTGTCTTGTCGGTGCAGATGACCGAGACCGCCCCCAGGGTCTCGATCGCGGGCAGGCGGCGCACAATCGCATTCTTGTCGGCCATCGCGCGCACGCCGATGGCCATGGTGATCGTGAGCACGGCGGGCAGGCCTTCGGGGATCGCTGCGACTGATAGCCCGACAACCGACATGAAGGTCTCGCTGAAATCGGCCCGGCGAATGAAAACCCCGAATGAGAGCAGGGCCGCCCCGATGATCAGGATGAGAATGGTCAGCCATTTCGCGAAGGCATCCATCTGGCGCAAGAGTGGTGTCTGCAAGCGGTCGACCCTGGCCAGCAGGCCACTGATCTGACCGATCTCGGTGTCCTCGCCCGTGGCGCTGACCATGCCGCGGGCGCTGCCAGAGGTGACGATGGTCCCGCTGAACGCCATGGACGAGCGGTCACCGAGTGGGCTGTCGGCGGCCACGGCCCCCGTGGACTTGTCGACCGCAAGGGACTCCCCGGTCAGGATGGCCTCCTGGATCTGGAGCCCGCTGGTCTCGATCAGGCGCAGATCGGCCGGTACGCGGTCACCCGCTTCGATATGGACCAGATCACCCGGCACCAGTTCCGAGGCATTCACCGTGCGTCTCTCGCCGTCGCGATAAACCGCGGCATGGGGCGACAGGAGGGTCTCGATCGCCTCCATGGCGGCCTCCGCACGGCCCTCCTGCACGAAGCCGATGACGGCGTTCGCGATCACCACGAACAGGATAACTGCGGTATCGATGGGGTGGCCCAGCCAGGCCGTGACCAGGGCTGAAGCGATCAGCACGTAGATCAGCGCATTGTTAAAATGACGCAGGAAGCGCAGGAACACCGGCGTTTTCGCGCGTGCCGGCACACGATTGTGCCCGAAGGTCTCCAGTCGCCGGGCCGCCTCCGTCTCGCTCAGCCCGCCGGCGGTCCCGGAGAGTTGCGCGATGGCCGCTTCGACACCCATGGTGTGCACAGGGCGCCCCGAAGCGGCTGTTTCGGCTTCTGTCATTATCATCCCTGTGGCAGGATCGGCGCCAAGGCCCCAGTCGGATCATCTGCGCGCAAAACCTGCCGCGGCGATTGACGGTGATCAAGGCAGCGCGTCGGTTACGTGTCTCATGCTGGCGCCAGACCGACCGAGAGGACTGCAGACATGGTCTTTCACACAATTTTTGTTCCAGCGGCGTTCGAGGCAACGGCCGGTTCGGTCAGCGATGCCGCCATCCGTCTCGCCGGCGCCTTCGACGCCCATGTTATGGCGCTGCACGTGCGCCAGCGCGCGGCTGCCTATCCGCCGATCGATTTCTATCCCTCCGTCGGTGCCGCCTCCGCCCTCGTGATGGAAAGCCATGACGAGGCGACCGCCGCCTTTGCCCGCAGCATGCGGGCGATTTTCGAGGAGCGATGCGACCACGCCGATGTGCGCATCGTGCCGCTCAGTGAAATTGCCCATCGCAAGGGTGTCACCGCCTCCTGGAGCGAGCAGACGGGGCTCATCGCCCCGGCCTACAGCCTCGCTGCACGCGTCAGCGACCTCGTCGTGACCGCCATGCCGGAACCGAAGGACGGCTTTCTGGAGCGTGAGGTCCTGGAGGAAATCCTGCTCCAGTCCGGCGCACCGGTTCTCCTCGTGCCGCGTTACGGCCTGACCGACGTGCCGAAACGCCCGCTGGTGGCCTGGGACGGCAGTCTCCAGGCCTCAAGGGTCGTGCGCGGGGCGCTGCCCATGCTTCGCGGCAGCGAGCAGACCACGTTGCTCACCATCGGAGACACCGATGAGGGTACACCGGGCCTCGAGGCGGCGGAGCTCTGGTTGCAGCGCTCCGGCGTGCCGGTCACGCGCCGGACCGCGGATCGCAATGGCTCCATCGCCGAATGCATCCGGGAGCAGGCGGGCGCCGTGGACAGTGATCTCATCGTCATGGGTGGCTATTCCCATTCCCGGCTGCAGGAGAGCATTTTCGGCGGGGTGACCCATCACATGCTGCGCGAAGCAGCCCTTCCCCTGCTGATGATCCACTAGGAGCCTCCGGGATGGCCGAGCCGGCGCTTGAGGAAAGCCGCCCCGCAGCGGAGGAAGCCGTCCTGCTGTCGGCCCTGGGTCTCACCAAGGTGTATGACACCGGCGAAGT
>CAZXWB010000053.1:3985-10851 GCA_964644395.1 uncultured Hyphomonadaceae bacterium
GTGCCCAGTCTGACGGCCCGCGAGAATGTCGCCCTGGTCACCGAAATCGCCCGCGATCCCATTCCGCCGGAAGACGCGCTCGCCATGGTGGGGCTTGCCGAACGCATCGACCATTTCCCCGCAGAACTTTCAGGTGGGGAGCAACAGCGCGTGGCCGTCGCGCGGGCCATCGCGAAGCGTCCCGAACTCCTGTTCTGTGATGAACCGACCGGCGCCCTCGACAGCGAGACCGGCGTACGCGTGCTCGAAGCGCTTGACCATGTCAATCGCGAGCTCGGGGCCACCACCGTCATCATCACCCACAATATCGGTATTGCCGGGATGTCGGACCGCACGATCCGGCTGTCGGATGGCAGGATCGTCTCCGAGGAGGATGTCGGCCGGGCGAAGAAGCCATCGGAGCTGAGCTGGTGAGCTGGGTCTCAGCGCTCGACCGCAAGCTCCTGCGCGACCTCGTCCATCTTCGGGGCCAGGGCATGGCGGTCGGTGCCATCGTTGCCTGCGGCGTCGCCATCATGGTGATGGCGCTTGGCGCGATCTCCTCGTTGCAACTGAGCCGGGACACCTATTACGAGCGCTACCGCTTTGCCGACGTGTTCACCAATGCCAAGCGCGCTCCGGAAAATATCGCCGATGATATCGCAGCGATCCCCGGCGTCCGCACCGTCGAGACCCGACTCTCACACCTCGTCACGCTTGACATTGAGGGCCTGCGCGAACCGGCCAATGCCCAGCTTGTCTCGCTTCCCCCCGATGGACAGCCGCGCCTGAACGCCGTCCTGCTCTATTCGGGGCGCTGGCCCGATCCCAGCCGTCCCGATGAGGCGGTGGTGTCCAAGGCCTTTGTCGATGCCCATGGCTTTTCCCTCGGCAGCACCGTGCGCGCCATCGTGAACGGGCGGGCGCGTGATCTCGAAATCGTCGGCATCGGCGACTCACCTGAACACATCTACATGCTCGGCCCCTCGGGGATGTTGCCGGATGAGAAGCGTTTTGCGGTCTTCTGGCTCAGCCGCCGCGCAATGGAGGCGGCCTTCGACCTCGACGGGGCCTTCAATGATGTCAGTGTCTCGCTCAGCCCCGGCGCGCGTCCCCAGGGCGTGATCGAGGGGCTGGATGATCTGCTTGAGCCCTATGGAACGGGCGGCGCTTACGCACGCGAGGATCAGCTCTCCCACGCCTTCATCGAGAGCGAGATGCAGCAGCTCAAGGCGATCGCGGCGATCATCCCGCCAATCTTCCTTGTGGTTTCGGCGCTGCTCATCAATGCTATCCTCGCGCGCCTGATTGCCACCGAGCGTCAGCAGGTCGGCCTTCTCAAGGCCTTCGGCTACGACCAGCGCGAAATCGCCTGGCACTATGTCAAGCTTGCGCTCGGTATGGTGCTCGGCGGGATCATTGTGGGTTATGTTCTTGGTGCCGCACTCGCCCGGCTGATGACCAATCTCTATGCCGACACGTTTCGGTTTCCCGACATGATCTTTCGGCTGGAACCCTCGGCCTTCGTGATTGGCGGCGGCGCGGCAGCCATTGCCGCCATCCTCGGCGCGATCGGATCGGCCCGCTCGGCGGCAAGCCTTGCGCCGGCCGAAGCCATGTCGCCCGCCCCGCCGACGGTCTATTCCAAGGGACCCGTCCAGCGCGCCTTTGCGGCCCTGCACCTCGACGAGCCGACGCGCATGATCCTGCGCCACATCACACGCTGGCCGTTGCGGGCAGGAGTCACGGTTCTGGGCGTCGCCGCAGCGCAGGCCCTGCTTGTGGGAACGCTGTTTGCCTTTGATTCCATCGACGAGATGATGGAGCAACGTTTCCATCGCACCGATGCCTATGACGCGGCCATCAATTTTGTCGAGCCGGTCAATTTTGATGCCGTGCGCGAGATCGAGCGCATGCCAGGCGTCCTGTCGGTACAGCCCAATCGCGACGTCTCGGTGCGTATCCGCAACGGC
Organism: uncultured Hyphomonadaceae bacterium; assembly: GCA_964644395.1. GTDB lineage: Bacteria > Pseudomonadota > Alphaproteobacteria > Caulobacterales > Hyphomonadaceae > JBGSUF01. The sequence continues at coordinate 5,938 of CAZXWB010000053.1, forward strand.
CAGTTGCACGAACGGGTCTGGCTCGTCGGTCTCGACCCCGCCGGCCGGCAACGTCGCATCCTCGACGACGACAAGCAGTTCATGAGTGTACCGGAGAACGGCCTCGCCCTGTCGCGCCAGCTCGCGGGAATGCTGGGGGCCGGGCTTGGCGACCGGGTCACGCTTGAAGTGCTGCAGGGCGAGCGACCCGTGCTCGAGGTGCCGGTCACCGCCATGGTGAACGAATCCATGGGCTGGCCGGCCTTCATGGACACCGGCGCCATCGGCGCGTTGCTCGGCGAAAGCGATGTGGTCAGTGGCGTCTATGTCATGCTCAACACCGATTTGGAGGCTGACTTCAGCAATGCGGTGCTGGCCAGGCCGGGCATTGCCAGCGTCGCGCTGCAGCGCGCCTCGATCGAGAGCTTCAACGATTCCATGGAAGAGACGATCAATATCATGATGACGATCTATGCCCTGATCGGGGGGTCGATCGCGGCGGCGGTGGTCTACAATGCCGCGCGCATCGGTCTGACCGAGCGGGGCCGCGAACTGGCCAGTCTTCGCGTGCTCGGCTTCACCGAAGGCGAGGTGTCCTACATCCTGGTCGGCGAACTTGCCCTGCTGATTTTCCTCGCCCTGCCTCTTGGCGCCGTGATGGGAGAGGGGCTGGCCTTCATGGTCGCGTCCTCCATGGCAACGGAGCTTTACCGTGTGCCGCTGACCATCGCGCCGGCGACCCACGGCTACGCCGCCTGCATCGTGATCGCCGCCTCGCTGGCGGCTGCCCTTTTTGTGCGCCAGCGGGTAAAATCCCTCGACCTCATCGCCGTACTGAAAACCCGGGAGTGATCCATGGCCCTGCGCAACCGATTGATATTCTGGGGAGTCATCATCGCCATCGTCCTCTCGCTGGCGGTCTGGGCTTTCACGCCGCGCGCCGTCGATGTGGATGTGGTGGTCGCGGAACGCGGGCCGATGACGGTGTCGGTACGCGAGGAGGGTGAGACCCGCATCCATGATGTCTTCGAAATCAGCGCGCCCGTGGCCGGGACGCTGGAACGCATCAGCCTGGAGGCCGGCGACTGCGTCTATGAGGGCGAGACACTCGTGGCGGTGATCGAGCCGTCTCCGGCGCCGATGCTGGACTCCCGCTCCGAAGCGCAGTTGCGCGCCGCCGTAGAGGCGGCCCGTGCGGCTGTGGAGGCGGCGGCCGCCGAGCGCGACCGGGTCCGCGCGGAGCTGAAGCGAGCCGTTGGCGATGCCAACCGGGCCCGCGCGCTCGCCCCCGACGGGGCGATCTCGGCACAGGCGCTTGAACGCGCCGAAGCCGAGGAGGCCACGCTGAAGGCTGCAGAGCGCGCGGCCGAAGCCGCCCTTGCCATGCGCCGCCAGGAACTCGCCGCCGCCCGCGCCGCCCTTCGCCCGAGCGAGGCGGGTGAGGGCAGCGAACTCGTCGATGTGATGGCACCGATTGACGGCGTCCTCCTGCGCCGGTTGCGCCAGAGCGAAGGGCCCGTGGCCCAGGGCACGCCGCTGGTCGAGGTGGGCGATCCGCTGGAGATCGAGATCGTTGCCGACCTCTTGTCAGAGGACGCGGTGCGCATGTCCAGTGGCGACAAGGTGATCATCTCGGATTGGGGCGGGCCCGCCCTGCGCGGCGAGGTGCGCCGGGTGGAGCCCTTCGCCTTCACCAAGGTCTCCGCCCTCGGCATCGAGGAGCAGCGCGTGAATGTCGTCATCGACCTTCTGCCCGGCCAGCAGATCGGACGCCTGGGCCATGGCTACCGGGTCGAGGTGGCCGTGGAGATCTGGTCGGCCGAGGACGTACTCGCCATTCCCATGACCGCGCTTTTCAAGCAGGACCGGAACTGGTCGGTCTATCGCATCGAGAATGGTCGCGCCCGGCTGCGCCCGGTCCGTGTTGGGCAGATGAATGGCCAGCGCGCGCAAATCATCGACGGTCTGGAAGAGGGCGACCGTCTGGTGGAGCATCCCTCAAGCCGAATCGAGGACGGCGTGAAAGTCCGCGCGCGGGAGGATGGCGCAGACCCCGAAGGCGACTCGCCTGCGGCTGATGAGGACGCCCCCGACATGGAAAACGGCCTTGAAGAGCGAAACCCCTGCGAATTCCCTATCCGGTAGCCAGCAGGTGATGCTGGCACTCCACGCCCCGTAAATTCCCGCAATTGAGGGTGGCCGGTCCGGCTGCCAGATTAACCATGACGGGTCGGGAGAACTGGGTGAGAACAGGAGATTGCACCATGGCGCAAAGCAAGACCAGGACCGAAGGCAACGGCCGTGCGGCGGGTTCCCGTCGCGCGAGCGATGATGTCACGCCCGGCTTTCCGCCGGACATGGCGACGTTCTTCCCCGCTGCCGATGGCATGCGCATGGGCGCCGACAGCATCAAGCACTGGTTCACCGCGGCCCAGGACATGGCGCGCTTCTATAATGAGCGAATCGCCAAGGATTTCGGCTATATGACCGAACTTGGCACCTGCCGTTCCCCGGCGCAATTCACCGCCGTTTGGTGCCGCGCGGCAAGCGAGACGGCCCATGATTATGCCGAGCAGCTCGACCGTGTGCTCGCGATCAATCTGAATGGTGCCGACACGCTCGACCCGTCATGAACCGGGGCAGGCCGCTTGGCGGCGGCGTCGATCCTTGACAGGATGCCCCCGGCCAGCGGGGGAGGCGTGCCGTGAACGAAGCGCAATATCTCGAAACGACCCTTGTCCCCGTCACGACCTTCCTGACCGCGGCGCTGGAGGAGATGGGTGGGAGCGAGGAACTTGAGCGCACCGCCGCGCCGCTGATCCACGCCCTCGAGGCGGTTCCCGGCGCCGGCCGGGCGGCGGTCTTTCTCGACCCCGGAGACGACAGCCCGCCCCGTTTCATTGCCGGCCCGTCCTTCAGCGCGTCGGAGGTGGATGCGGTGTGCCGGCTGATGCGGGGATACAATGGTGGCCTTGTCGGACCAGGCCCCTTCGAGGCGGAACTGGCAGAAGCGGGCGGTGCGCCAAATTTTATCCGGCTCTTCTCACTGAAGGTCCCCGATGAGGTGCCAGGCGCCATCATCGTCACGGTGCGTGACCAGCCCGATGATCAGCAGCACACCGTTTTCGACGCCTTCATGGACCAGATCGCGCGACTGGCGGGCGTCGTGGTCGAGGACCGGCGCCTGCGTTCGAGGCTTTTGGACCAGCAATCCATGCTGCAGGGCCTGATCGATGCCGCTCCCGACGCCATCATCCGTATGGACTGCGATGGCCGCATACAGGACTTCCTCGGCCAGGCCGCCGGCATTTTCGGATGGACAGGTGACGAGATTGTCGGACAGCACGTCTCCATGCTGATGCCCGATCCCCATGCCCGGCGCCATGATGACTATGTCAGGGCCTATCTCGAAACCGGCGAACGCAAGTTGCTGAATTTCGGCCGCCGCCTCCAGGCGCTGCACAAATCCGGCAAGACGTTCCCCGTCGAGATCGCGCTCAGCGAGTTGCGCGTCGGCGGCGAGGTCGCCTTCATCGGCATCATCAGGGATATCTCCCTGCGTGTGGCACGCGAGCAGGAAGTCGATGCCCTGCGTGAGGCCCTCGATGCCGCCTCCCGGCAAAGTGCGCTGGGCGAACTGGCGGCCACGATCGCCCATGAGCTGAACCAGCCGCTGACGGCCATCGCGAACTACATGGACGCGCTGGAGTTGCGTCTGTCGACACCGGGCGCGGACCATCTGGACACCGCATTGGACATCATTCGCAAGACCGCCGCCCAGGCCCGTCTCGGCGGGGAGATCATCCGCCGGACCCGGCGCATGGCACTTAAGGGGGAGACCGAACCGGCCCCAGCGGTGTTTGCCGATACCGTAGCCGAGGCCGTTGCGCTGATCTCGAAGACACCCCGCGCGGCGGGCGTCACGATCGCCGTCGAACATGCCGGCGACCGGGAACCGGTCCTGTTTGACCGGATCCAGGTCCAGCAGGTGGTCATCAACCTGGCCAGCAATGCCATACGCGCCTTACAGGGCTGCGAGCGGGCGGTGCTCAGCGTCCTGACCCGCCAGGACCAGGACAAGCTGGAACTGGTCGTGCGCGACACGGGGCCGGGGATCCCCGATGAGGACAAGGCGCGGATCTTTGATCGTTTCTTCCGTCGCAGTGACAATGGCATGGGGCTCGGCCTCGCCATTGTTCGTCGCATTGCCACCGCCCATGGCGGTGAGGTGGTCGTGCGTGATGCGCCCGGCGGCGGGGCGGAGTTTGCACTTACCCTGCCGAGGCGTTCCGGATAGTCTCTCACAGCGACCCGGGAGCAGGCGGTGACGGACGGTCAGGATTGCAGGATCATCATTGTCGATGACGAGGCGGCGGTGCGCGATTCCCTCGACGCCCTGCTGAGCGCGAAGGGCTATCGATGCGAGGCGTTCCAGGACGCCGAAACCTTCCTCTCGGCCCACCAGCCCGCCCACGCGGCCATCATTCTCATGGATTTCTCCCTCGGTGCGATCTCGGGACTGCAGGCGATCCGGCAGGTCCGCGCTGCGGGAGACACACGTCCGATCATCATGGTCACCGCCCATGGCGACATCGATCTCGCGGTGGAAGCCATGCGCGCCGGCGCGTCGGATTTCATCGAGAAACCCTGGGACAAGGACGCCCTGTTCCATGCCATCGAACGGGTCGCGGAGAACGCCCGCTCAGCCGCCCACCGGGCCGAAATTCGCCAGCAGGCGGTTGATGCGATCAACAGTTTCACTCCGCGCGAACGCGATGTCTTCGACCAGCTAATCACCGGGGCGTCGAACAAGCTGGTGGCGCGCGCGCTCGACCTCAGTCCGCGAACGGTGGAGTTCTATCGAGCAAAGGTGCTGGAGAAGGCCCGCGCCACGAGTATCGCCGAATTGGTGCGGCTCGCCTTCATGGCGAAGGG
>CAZXWB010000054.1:0-10829 GCA_964644395.1 uncultured Hyphomonadaceae bacterium
ACGAGCTTGTACATCGCGCCGTCGAGCTGCTTGGTGATGATGTAGAGAGAGCCGTCCGGGCCCTCGACCACGTCGCGGATGGGCAGGCCCTCATCGACCAGCAGGTCCTCGCGGCCCACGACCTCGCCGTCCTCAAGGTCCACCCGTACAAGTTTAAGCCCCGCCGGGCCCTCCATGGCGCCGATGAAGAGGTCGCCCTTCCAGCCGGGATAGGTGTCGGTGGTGGCCATCGCCATGCCGCAGGGCGCGATGGACGGCACCCATTTGCTGAGCGGCTGCTCCATGCCCTCCTTTGCGGTGTCGCGGGTGATGATGGAGCCATCATAATTGATGCCATAGGTGATTTCCGGCCAGCCATAATTGGCCCCGGCGCGGATCAGGTTCAGTTCGTCGCCGCCCTTCGGCCCGTGCTCATGGGCGTAGACCGTGTCGCCGGCAACCACGAGGCCCTGCACATTGCGGTGGCCATAGGACCAGACCGCCGGCGCCGGCCCGTCGGCAAACGGATTGTCCTCCGGGATCGAACCGTCGGGATTAATCCTCACGATGGTGCCGTGGTAATTGTCCGGGTTCTGGGACTCGTCCATGTAGCGGAAGCCCTCGCCAAGGCCGACCAGCAGGGTGCCGTCGGCCATGAAATCGATGCGCGCGCCATAATGGTAGGATGTCGACCGGTCGGTTGAGCGGAAGATCACCGCGCCGTCCTCCAGTGCGCCGAGATCCTCTGACAGGCGGGCCTTGTAGACCGCGGTACGGTTGGCCGCATCGGTGCCTTCCGAAAAGGCGAGGTAGACGATGCGGCTGGTCTCGAAATCGGGGGCGAGGGCGAGGTCGAGATAGCCGCCCTGGCCTTCGGTATAGGCCTCCGGTGCGCCGTCGAGCAGGTCCGGCGTCAGTTCGCCATCGGCGGTGACCAGGCGGATGCCCCGCCCGACCTCTGTCACCAGCGCCGCCCCGCCCGGCAGGAAGGCGATGGACCAGGGGTTCTCCAGACCATCGACGACCGGTTCCAGCGCCAGGCTCATCTCGCTGTCGCGCTGGGCTTCGGTTTCAGGCCCCGGCGCGCCGGTCTCCCCGGGGGCCGCCGACTGCCCGCAGGCGACCAGGGCGATGGCGGAAATGGCGGTGACAAGCGTCTGTCTCATGGCGGCGTCTTCCCTCTTCGCGCGCGGCGGGCCGCAAACAAGCGCCGACCCCTCCTGAAGCCTGAAATAGGCCTGAGCCTGAAATAGGCGTCGCGTCGCGCCCTGCCAAGCGCGATCGCGCGCCGCCCGGCGCAGACTTGCCTCGAAAAGTGCCTGAGACTCAATCAGGGCTAGAAATTTAATCGGTGAGTAAGAATTCGCGCCTAGGTTGCGTTCTTGAGCAAAGCAACTGGAGGTCAAGCGATGTTCAAGACAGTTTTCACGGCGCTTTCGGCAATCGCGCTGGTTTCGGTTTCGGGCCTGGCGGCACCGCAAGCCCAGTCGGCCGAAGAGTCTCCGCTCCGGAGTGAAATGACGGCCTTTATCGTGGTGAAGGGCGAGGATGGCAGCGAGACGCGCACCCCCGCCAGGCGGGTCGTGCCGGGCGGGCTCATCGAGTACGCGCTCGGCTACGAGAATGTCGGCAAGGCGGCCCTGTCCGGCCTCGTGATCAACGGCCAGATCCCCGACAACACCGTCTTCGTCGACGACACCGCCGACATCTCCGCCGACGCGGCGTTCGAGGTCCTGGTCGGTGACATGGGATGGGTCGACTATCCCCCCGTCCGTTACGTCGAAAATGAAAGCGGTGCGCTCGTGGCCGAGCGCGTCGCCCCCGAAGAATTCCAGTCTGTCCGGTGGGTCCTCGCCGACAGCCTGCAGCCAGGCGACAGCGTAGATGCGCGCTACCGCACCCGGGTGGAGCGCTGATCCCCCGGTTTTCCCTCCCTCCCTGCCCATGAACCCCCCTCGTAAGACCAGGAGTCCCTTCCATGCTCGCCCTGCGCCGTTTGGCCCTACCCGCAACCGCTGCCAGTATCGTCGCGCTGACGATCGGCGCCGCGCTCGCCGACCCGCCCCCCGCCGACACGATCATCGGCAACCAGGCCACCGCCACCTACACTGCCGATGGACAGACCTTCACGGTCCAGTCCAATGTCGTGGAAACCGTGGTCAATGAGATCGCCGGACTGGACATGTCCACCGACCAGTCCCGCGGCGGTGCGCCGGGTTCGCTCGTCTTCTTCCCGCACGTGATTTCCAATGACGGTAACGCGCCGGACATTTTCGACCTCACCACCGATGCCGGCGCGGGCGATGACTTTGCCCTCTCCGCCATCCAGGTCTTCGCCGACGCCGACCAGGATGGCCAGCCGGACTCCCTCACCCCGATCACGGTGACGCCGGAAATCCTCGCAGGCGACACGTTCGGCATCGTGATCCGCGCCGAGGTGCCGGCCGGTGTCGATCCGTCCACCTCGCCGACCTCCGATTTCGAGGTCACCGCGACGAGCCAGAACGACCCGTCCATCAGCGACACCAACACCGACACGGTGACCGCCTCCGCTGGCGGGCTGATCGACCTGCAGAAGGAACAGTCCCTGGCCGTCGATGCCGATGGCGACGGGGTGTTCAGCGAAGGCGACACCGTCGAGGTCACCATCGACTACCGCAACACCGGAATCTCGGCGGCAACCAACGTGCTGATCACCGACACGCTGCCGGTCACCAATGATGACGGCGAGACGGTCGCGCTCGACTATGTGGCCGGAACCGGCCTGTGGGGCGACACCGGCGCCACCGCCCTGTCCGACACGCTTGAAGGCGTAGGCGACCCGAACGAGCAGACCAACACCCAGGGTGACGGCCTGAAATACGGCGAAGCCGCCGGTGTCATCACCGCGATCATCGACAATGTGGACCCGGGCCGCTCGGGCACCATCACCTTCCGCTACACGCTCACCACCGCACCGGAAGGCATGATCGAGAACATCGCCCTGGTCGAGACCGACGACCAGACCAGCACGCCCTCGAACCCCTCACCCGTGACCATTGCCCCGACCGTGCGCCCGGGTCTCGCCGACGCCGAACTCGCCGTGCTCGGCGGATCGAGCGTGGGTGACTCCAACGATGCCGCCGGCGTTCCCGGTAACATCTCCACAACCGATGATGACGGCGCCATCGACGACACCGTCACCGAGGGCGATGACACCTTCCCCGGTGGCACGGTCGCCTTCGACATGGTGCTGACCAATCTCGGCGACGCCAATGACACGTTCGAGTTCGACCTGACCAATCCCGCCGCGGGCGCGGGCGGTTTCCCGGCCGGCACGACCTTTGCCTTCGTCGGCGCCGACGGCACCACCCCGGTGGTCGGCAACCGCGTCAATCTCGATGCCGGAGAGGCGACCCACCTGCAGGTCATCGCCACATTGCCGACCAGCACCGCGCCCGTCGCTGCGGCCGGCGCCGGCGATCCGCCGAACTTCACCGCCGTCGCCACGGCGACCTCGATCACCGATCCGAGCCAGTCCAACCAGGTCGATGTCGATTTCACCGGTGCGGTCATCGCGCCGCCGGTCGACCTCACCAACACCGACGGGGCCGGCACGGTCACCGGTGGTGCCGGTTCGACGCCAGGCGATGTCAGCGATGGCGGCGATCCGTGGACCACGCTGGCCGGCGATCCCGGCGCGACGGTGGTCTTCCCGCTGCGCGTGTCACTGCCCGCCGGTGCGCCGCCCAACACGTTCGACCTCACCTATTCGCAGCTGGCGAGCTTTGCCAACAGCGACCTGCCCGATGGCTGGACGGTGACCTTCCACAATGCCGCCGGCCAGGAGATTTCCTCCACGGGTACGCTGTCGCCCACGGCCACCACCGGTGTGGATTTCGACTATGAGGCACGCGTCACCATTGCGCCCGACGCGGCGGCCACGGGAACGGGCTTTGAAAGCCTCTATTTCCGCGCCACCTCGCCGATCAATGGTGCCACCGACACCAAGCTCGACGGTGTCGAGGTCAATGAGATTGTCGACCTGTCGATCTTCTCCGACACGGTGGCCCAGGCAGCGCCCGGCGGCACGGTGGTGATCCCGCACACGATCACCAACCTCGGCAACTCCGAGGTGACCGACGCCGCCATCGACGTCGGGACCGGTGACAGCTTCGACCAGGGCCTGACCGCGGCGATTTTCTGGGACGCCAATGATGACGGCGTGCTCGATGCCGGCGACCCGGTGGTCACCAACATCTCCGACCTTGGCGGCCTGCAGGCCGGCGAGTCGGCCCGGGTCTTCCTGCGCAGCCAGGTGCCCGACTCGGTCAGTCTCGGTCTCGTGGAGACCGGTGACATCGATGTCGGCGCCTCGGGCATCGACACCGTCTTCACCGCCGGTGCGACCGACGCCGACACCGCCAACAACGAAGTGGTCGATACGATCTCGATCATTTCCGGCGATGTCACCGTGGTCAAGGAAACCGCTGTCGTTGCGGCCGATCCGAGCGGCAACTGCACTGCTGGCACGGCGTTCACCGTGGCCCAGACCAATGCCGATCCGGGTGACTGCATCACCTACCGCATCACCGTGGACAATACCGGGACCACCGATGCCACCGATGTCGTCATCAACGATATCACGCCGGACTGGACGTCGATCGAAACCTGCGGCGGGGCCTGCGATGCCTCGTTCACGGTGGACGGCGGCGCGCCTCAGACACCGGCGGTCTTCCCCGGGGATGAAGCCTCCGGCCTCGTTGCCTCCTCCACGGCCGGCTCGGGCTTCACCCTTCCGCCGGGCGCTCGCGCGATGATGACCTTCACGGTCCAGATCGACGAGTAACCCCAAGCGGGGGACAGGCAGGTGCGGCCCGCCGCCGCCCATGGGGTCGCACCTGCCGCTTCCCGATCCACTCCCAGTCCCGGTATCCGCCATGACAACCACCATTCGTGCCTTCGGATTGTCGAGCATCGCCCTTGCTGCGGGACCGATGGGATTTGCCGCCCCGATGCCCGAGGCCGGCAGCGAGATCACCAACCGGGCCGATGTCAGCTACTTCAACCCCGCCCTCGGCACGCGCGAGATCGTCGCCAGTAATGTCGTCGCCACAACGGTCCGGCCGGTTGTCGACTTCACGATCACCGCCGACCAGGAATATGTCCGCTCGCCGGGCGAGGATGCCATGTTCGCCTTCACCGTGTCGAACACCGGCAACGCCGACGTGGCGCTCGATATCGGCTATGAGACCCTGCTGGAGGATTTCGACTTCTCCCGCACCGAAGTGTTCCGTGACACCAATGGCAACGGGCGCATCGATGCCGGCGACGGGCGGGTGAAACCCGGCACACCTGTAACCCTCGCTTTCGCCGAGGATGCCTCCTACCTGGTGCGCGTTATCGTCCCGGAGACCGCGCGTGAGGGCCAGATCGGCCGTGGCCAGCTGTCGGCGCGCCTGGCGGAGGGGGAGGGCGCATCGGCGCTTGAGAAGTCCGCCATTGGCACGGTGATCGTGGAGACCCGCGCCCTGTCGCTGACCAAGTCTGCCTCCGCCGGCACCGCCGCGCCCGGCGGCTCTGTCACCTACACACTCCGGCTGCGCAACAACAGCGCCGAGCTTTTCGACCCCGCCACCGCACTGGCCGGCGCGCCGATCTCCATCGATGGCGAGATGCGCAGCGTCATTCTCGTGAGCGACGCCATCCCCGTGAACACGCAGTTCGACGAGATTGTCGATGCGGTGAATTTCGATGTGGTCTACCGCGACAGCGCCGCGACCGCCGAAGAGTGGTCCTCAGAACCGCCAGAGACCGGCGACGTGGCCGCCATCGGATTCGTCTCCGACGAAATCTTTCCCACCGGATCCGCGCGGGATTTCATGTTCTCCGTGACCGTCAACGAGACCGCCACGGGCACCGAGATCGAGAACACCGGCCATGTCCGCCTGCCGGGGCCCGACGGCGCCGGGCGGGACCTGGCCTCCAACACCGTGCGCACGCCCGTGGGCGGGGCGGGCGGCGAGATCGCCTTCTTCGGCGATGACAGTTTTTCCGCCACGGCAACGGCGATTTCTCTGGGCACCGACACCTATGTCGAACTCGCCTCCGGGGCCTGCAACACGACCACCGGTGTCGACGAGGTCAGTGTCGTGATTTCCACCCAGCCCGGCGCCGACCGCGAGACGGTGCGCGCGGTGGAAACCGGTCCGAACACCGGCATCTTCCGCACCGGTGCCATATCGTCGGCCCAGATCGTTCCGGCAACGCCGGAGAACGGCGTCATCGAAGGCCGTCGCCGCACGGTGGCCGCCGCCGAGGCGCTGTGCGATCCGGACCTGTCGGCGGACGTGTCGCTCTCGCCCGCCGGGGCGGTGTTTTCCTCCGTCACCAACGAGCCGGTGCCCGGTGCACGGGTCGAGCTTTACACCGCTGGCGGAGGGCTGATCGCCACCACGCAGAGCGACGCCGAGGGCCTGTTTGAAGTGGCGGTTCCGGGCGACCGATCGCCGGCCGCCACCGAAGCGCGTTACGTCCTCCAGGTCACCCCGCCGGACGGCCAGACCGCGCCATCGGTGAAGAGCGCGTTTCCGGGCTTCGGACGCCTCGTCGACGGCGACGGCTCCTATGGCCGCATCTTCACCATGCCGGCGGGCGGCGGCGCGATCAATTTCGACATTCCCGTCGATCCCGCCACCAGCGGCGCGCTGGTCGTCGACAAGACCGTCGATCGCCCGCGCGCCCGCACCGGCGAGATCGTGACCTACACGGTGGAGGTCACCAACCGCTCCACCCTGGCCATCGAACAGGCCGAGATCCGCGACCGCCTGCCCGCCGGTTTCCGCCTGATCGCGGACTCCAGCCGGCTCGATGGACAGGCCTTTGCCGATCCGGCAATCGAGACCCCGGAACTCAGCTGGGATCTGGACATGATCGGCCCCGGCGAGCGCGTTGAGCTGAGCTACAGCGTCGCCATCGGCCCGAATGCCGGCCAGGGCGTGCGCACCAATATTGCCTTTGCCCAGGGCAGTCTTGTCGGCCTTGTCCAGCCGGTCATGTCCAACACCGCCAGCGCCGATGTGCGCGTGGACGATGCCGGCGGCGTGTTTGCCCGCGAAGGCACGGTGCTCGGCAAGGTCTTCCTCGACTGCGACGATGACGGCCGCCAGTATGGTGCCAACGAGGTCGGCGTGCCCGGCGTGGTGATCCACACCGATGACGGCCAGTCGGTGATGACCGATCCCCAGGGCCGGTTCTCCCTGCCGGGCCTGTCGGCGCGCACCCATGTCCTCGACGTTTTCGAGCCGAGCCTGCCGGAGGGCGCGGTCGTCACGCCAAGCCGTGTCATCGATGCCGGCAATGGCGGGTCGCGGTTTGTCCCGCTCAAGGTCGGTGAGGTGCGTTCGGAGGATTTCGCGCTGACCTGCTCGCCCGACATCGAGGCGCGGGTGCGGGCGCGGATTGATGACTTCTCCCAGCGCGCGCTGGGCCTGCCGGACTTCGGCGGCCCGATCCGCTTCGAGACACCGAAGGCGCGGCTCAACACCCGGGCATCGCAGGCCATCGACGCGCCCCGCCAGGACGAGGCCGAAGCGATCGAAGGTCCGGAGGCGCTCATCGCCCTGGCCGAGTTGGTGCCCCATGACGATCTTGAAAGCCTGCTCGAGGACGAAGCGCTTGGCTTGGGCCTGGCGGGGCTCGAGGGCCCCGAGGCCGCCGTGTCGCGCCGCACCGTCACGCTCCAGGCGCGCGTGCCGGACGGGCTGAACCCGCAGCTTGTCGTCAATGGCGAGATCATCCGCGCCGCCCGTATCGGACGCCAGCTCACCGCCGGCGGCGTCTCCGTCACCGAATATGTCGCCCTGCCGCTGGCGGCTGGGGCCAATCTCATCGAACTGCAAGGAACCGACAGTTTCGGCAATGTCCGCGACAGCAGGGAGATCACGCTCAAGGCGCCGGGCGAACCCGCCGGGCTTCGCGTGATTGCGCCAGAAAGCGCCATTGCCGATCCCACCTCCCGGGTGCCGGTCTGGATCGAGGTCACCGACAAGGACGGCCATCCGGTCGCGGCACCTGCGGAAGTCACGCTCATAGCGCCGACCGGCCAGTTTGACCTGCGCGACACCAGCGAGGCCCGACCGGGCCTGCAATCCCTGGTCGAGCGCGGCCGGGTCCGGGTGGGTTACATCCCCTCCGGCGAGGTCGGGCGCCAGCGTTTCAAGGTGATCTCGCGCTTCGGCGAGCGGGAAGTGGAAATCCGCTTCACCGCCGACACCGAGAGCGAGGCGATCGCCGTGGGCCTGCTGGAGGGTGCGGTGATCTTCTCCGACTCCGGTGACCGTCTGGGCACGGCCCTGCCCGATGACCGCCTGTCCTGGTTCGAGGACACCGAGGAGGGCCTAGAGGGTTCGCTCTACCTGAAGGGCAAGGTGGCCGAGGACACGCTCCTGACCCTGCGCTATGACAGTGACCGGGCCGACGAGGCCGCACTGTTCCGCGACGAGCGCCCGGACGAGGGCTATGCGGTGCTGGGCGACAGTTCCCGACGCGGTTTCGATGCCCGCTCGCGGGGCAAGATCTTCGCCGAACTCCAGCGCGGTTCGAGCGCCATCGGCTTTGGCGACGTGTCCTACGCCCCCCGCTCGAGCGCCATCGAACTGGGCAGCTACCAGCGCACGCTGGAAGGTGCCTATGCCCGGCTGGAAGACGCACGCGCGTCGCTGGACCTGTACCTGGCCGAAACCGACACCGGACAGAGGGTGATCGAACTGCCCTCCACCGGCCTGTCGGGGCCCTACGACCTCGATGCCGAGAATGTCGTGCGCAATTCCGAGACCGTGGAGCTCATCGTGCGCGACCGCGACCAGCCGGGGCTGATCCTGTCGAGCGAGCCCCTGCAGCGGTTCGAGGACTATACGCTCGACTATTTCAGCGGCAGCCTCATCCTGACCCGCGCGATCCCCCTGCGCGACGAGAACCTGAACCCCATCTCGCTGCGCGTCACGCTGGAGACCGATCCCGGCATGGGCGAGGACTATACCGTGATGGGCGGCGAGGCGGCCTTCGACCTTACCGACTGGATGCGCGTCGGTGCACGTCACCTGGAAAGCGATGCCCCCGCCGGCAGCGCCGACGCCATCAGCGTCACGGCGGGCTATATCGACACGCGCATCGGCGAGTCGGGACGGCTGAGTGCGGAGTTCGCCACCGCCGACACGGCCGATGGCAGCGGCGAGGCCTGGCGCGTGGGCTATGAGGCCGACTCGGGAAGCGGGCGCATCGGCGCACGCATCGCCAGTTCCGATGAGGGCTTCAAGGCACCCGGAGCCGCGGTGAATGCCGGGCGCACCGAGGCCCGCGCCTATGTCACCGAGCGTTTCGAGAACGGCATGGTGGTCAGCGGCGAGGCGATCTACACCGGCGAGGCCGGCAGCGATCGCGAGCGCTTCGGTGCCGTGGCCCGGGTCGAGGGCGCCCTGTCGGACCGCGTGCGCGGCCGCGTCGGCGCCCGCGCGGTGCGTGACCTCGATGGCGAGGGCAACCGCGATGACGCCCTGACCGCGATTGTCGGGGTCAACTGGATCCCCGAAGCCGTGAACGGCGCCAATATCGACCTGGAGATCGAACAGGACGTCACCGACGGCGAGAACCGGGCGATCCGGCTCGGCGCCGACTATGCGGCCACCGAGAAACTGCGGCTCTACACCCAGGCCGAGCTCAGCTCCTCGCGCTCGGGACGCTTCGGCCTCAGCGACGGTGTCAGCTCCGATGCCACCATGCGCGCCGGGGCGGAATACCGCCTGTCGGAGACGGTCGGCCTGTTCAGCGAATACCGTGCGCGCGAGGACCTGTTCGACAGCGGCCTCGCCTCGGGCCTGACCATGGGCTGGGACGCCTCGCCGACCCTGAACGTCCGCCTGCGGGCCGAGCATGTCCAGCCCATCGCAGAGACCTATGACCGCTCCACCGCGCTCGGCGTCGGCCTGACCAGGGAGCCCGAAGACCAGGCCTGGATCGCCGATGGCGATGTGGAATACGCCGTGGCCGCCAATGACCGCCAGACCTGGTATGTCGCCACGACCTATGGCCGGCGCTGGGACGATGTGACCTTCGTGGCGCGCAACCGCTTTGCCGCCATCGGCGGCGGCGACTCGCGCCTGCGCAACCGCCTGCGGCTCGGCTGGGCCCACCGTCCGCCGGGCGACGAGGTGCTCAACACGCTGGCCTGGTATGAATACCAGGTCGACGACACGCCGGACCTGCGCGAGACTCGCCAGATCTGGTCGTTTGGCGGCGAGCGCAAGATCGAGGCGGACTGGCGTCTGCGCGGGCGTTTCGCCGGCCAGTACTACTCCCTCACCCATCCCGGCGGCGACACCGATCTCGTCACCATGATCTGGCAGCTCGGCGGCGATGTCGATGTCAGCAAGCGGGTCAATCTCGCCGGCGATGTCGCCTATCTCACCGACGGGCGCTTCGAGAATGCCACCTTCGGCGTCAATGCCGAGGCCAATTTCATCCTGAAGGAAAACGCCCTGATCGGGCTCGGTTACAGCTACACCCAGCTCGACGAGGAACGCGTGCGCGGGCTCTGGCGCAAGGGGTTTTACCTGCGCCTGCGCCTGAAGTTCGACCAGTCACTCTGGAACATTTTCGACGACTAGAACTGCTCTCCCGTCGTTGCACCTGCCCCGGCCCCGCGCACCCCGCGATGCCGGGGCTTTTTTATGGCCGCAGGGCAGGGCAGGGGGAGGGGCGCGATACATCACGCCGTCTCAATCCCAAGGATCCGCCCCAACTCATCGCGCAGTTCCGTCTCGCTCATCTCCTCGCGCGGCGACAGCGGGTCCGGCGGCAACAGCGCCTCGGGC
>CAZXWB010000055.1:0-10795 GCA_964644395.1 uncultured Hyphomonadaceae bacterium
TCTGGGCGCGCTGGCCGGCCGCCATCACCACGATCATGGTCTCGCCGATGGCGCGTGAAACTGCCAGCATGATGGCGGCGATGATGCCCGGAAGGGCCGCCGGCAGAACGACTTGCTTGATCGTCTCCGACCGCGTCGCCCCGATGGCGAAGGCCCCGTCGCGCAGGGATTGTGGCACGGAGTTGATCACGTCATCGGACAGCGACGACACGAACGGAATGATCATAACGCCCATGACGAGCCCTGCGGCCAGCGCGCTGGTGGGCTGGGCGTCGAGCACGGGGCCCGTGATGAAGGGCAGCATCATCAGCAGATCATTCACGCCAAGCGCCGCCATGCGCACGATGGGCGCGATGAGCAGCACGGCGAAGAAGCCGTAGACCACGGTCGGGATACCGGCGAGGACTTCCAGCACAGGTTTCGCCCAGGCGCGGGTGCGCGGGCCGGCATATTCCGACAGGAAGATCGCCGCATAGAGGCCCACCGGCACGGCCACGAGCATGGCGATGAGCGAGATGACCATAGTGCCGAAGAAGAGCGGGACCGCGCCGTATTGCGGCTCTCCGGACTGGGCGCTCCACTGGGTGCCGAAAAGGAATTCGAGCGGGTTGACATAGCCGAAGAAGCGGAAGGCTTCGAAGATCAGCGACAGGACGATGCCGATCGTGGTGGCAATGGCGACTCCGGCACAGATGAGTAGCAGGGTCTGGATGCCGCCCTCCACCTTGAGGCGGGCGCGGAAATCATGGTGCAGCCGGGCGCGCGCCACGACGAGGCCAGCAAGCCCGCCAATGAGCGCCAGTCCGAGCGCGCCCAGCTTCACCTGGCCCGTCAGCTCCGAAAAACGTCCCGCGACGGCATTGAACAGGGCATCGCCGGTCTCCGGGGCGGCCTCGAGCCGGGTGAAGTCGCTGACGCGTTTCAGGTATTCCGCCCGCGCCTCGCCATCGAGATCGACAAAACCCGAGGGCAGTTCCCGCACCAGCAGCCAGTCGGCGACGGCCCCGCCGAAAATGCCATAGACCAAAAGCACGATGAGGGCCGGCAACAGTGTCCACATGCCAACGAAATAGCCGTGGAAATTCGCCCGCGAGTTCAGCGGCGTGCCGTCGCCGGTTTCCAGCAGCGTCACGGCGCGCGCGCGGCCAATGAAGAATCCTATGAACCCCAGCACCGCCAGGAGGACGATGGCCAGCCAGATCGTCGGCACGAGCGATAGGGTCTGCGCCATGGCGCGGGGCCTCCCAACCTCGAAAGACGCGACACTAGTGCGGGTTTTTGAAAGTTTAAAGACAGACCCCGGCACGCATGCCCGCTACCGCCCCGTTTCAACGCCTCCACCCCTGCAAGCGCGTTGAAAAACAGGGATCTTGGCCCACTGCTCAGCCGCCGAATTGCCAGGTGGCGGCGACCCTGAAATTGCGGCCGGGCTCGGACACGCCCTCGAAGACGCGCTCATAATCCGCCTCGAAGACATTATCCACGCCGACATCGAATCGCAGGCCCCCGGCGAAGTCCGGCGACCAGGTGGCATAAAGATCGAGCACGGCGTAGCTGTCGCGCTCTTCGACGACCACCAGGCGGCCCGTTTCATCCGGTCCCAGCCGCTCGAAATCGCCGGCAGACTGTACCCGCGTGCCGAGGCGGGCGTTCCATTCGGGCAGTTTCAGGCCGAGATCGAGGGCCAGCCGGTCGGGCGTCAGTGCCCCGACATCCGCCCCGGTCTGCGTATCGCTGCCCTCGATGGCGGCAAATGTCGCGCGGGCGAAGACTCGATCTGAGTCATAGGCGAATTCGGCCTCGACACCCTCCAGTTCGGCACTGTCTATGTTGGCGGAATTCGTTGTGCCCGCCGTGCAGGGGAAGAAGTCCGGCGGCGCGAAACAGGTCGGGTCGAAGGCGACATCGACGCTCAGATTGATCAGGTCCTCCACATCGCTTTCGTAATAGGACACCTTGCCCTGAAGACGATCGCCATCCGCGATGAGATTGCGGAAATCCACGCCAAGCCCGAATTCGAGCGTCTCGCTCGCCTCCGGCACGAGGTTCGGATTGGGCACGAAATTGTTGTTCACGAAGACGAACTGGCCGGCGCGCGGGTCGAACAGGACCGGGTGCGGCACGGGGAAGTGGACCCCGTCCAGGTAAAGCTCGTTGATGGAGGGCGCGCGGAAGCCTTCTGAATAGGAGCCGAAGACCCGGAACCAGTCCACGGGGCCGTAACTTGCCGCCAGACGGGGTGAGATCTCTTCGTCGGAATTGGCCTCCGGGTCGACGCCGGAGGTGCTCTCGAAGGCATCGTAACGTACCGCCGGTATCACGATCAGGCTGCCCGGCAGGCCCAGGGGCCGGTCGATCTCCGCCTCGATTTGGGCGAAGGTGCCCGTGAATTCCGATCGCCCGTCCGGCACACCGGCCCGGACGCCGTCGACCGCGGTGGAATCGCTCCCCGACTGCTCGTCCTCATACCAGTCGGCACCGAGGGTCAGCGTGGTGCGGACCCCGCCGAGATCCAAGCGCGCCGCATTGCGCAGGGACGCACCCGTGGTTTCGATCTCCCGGATGATGGTCCGCGGCTCGGTGGCATCGAACTCGTCGACGCTTGAGGTGGACTGGTAAACGGTGAACCGCGTGTCGATGAGGTCGGTGGCAGGGTCGAAGCGGAGCCCGGCGCGCCAGGTCTCGGACTCCACATCCTTCTCGACATCGCGGTCGAGCACCGCATCGCCGGTGCCGAGCGTACCCTGGCCATTGTTCGGCTCGATGGCGGTGTTGGCAAAGCGCTGCCAGGAGAGATCGGCGCTGAAGGCATCCGTGAAGGCGTAGCCGAGCTTGACGAGGCCGGTATCGATCTCGTCATCGGAGGGCAGGTCGGCGCCGGAACCCAGTTCGATGTCGCCGGACCGGCGCAGGCCGAAGCTTGCCAGGCCATCCAGCTTGCCCTGCCGGGTGAAGGCCGTCAGCGTGGCGAAGCTCTCCTCGTTGACGCTTTGATACCCGCCGCGCAGGCGCGCGCCCCAGGTCTCGCCCTCGCGCAGGAGGTCGCCCGCCTCGACGGTCTCGAATGCGAGCACGCCACCCACCGCGCCCGAGCCATACAGCGCCGAGGCCGGCCCACGCACGATTTCGGCGGTGCCGATGATCTCGGGATCGAGGAAGAAGCGCCCGTCATGGGCGGAGATGAAGCTCTGTCGCGCGCCATCGAGCAGGATCAGAATGTTCTCGCCCGACAGGCCACGAATGCTCGGCGCCTCACCGGTGCGGCGCGGACCGCCGGCGAAATCGACGCCCGGCACATCGCGCAGCATGTCCGAGACCGCACTCGGCGCCAGCGTGTCGATGGCATCGCGTCCGATCACGGTGACCTGCCCCGGATACTCGAAGACTGGTATCGGGTTTGACGTGCCGTAGACCGTGATCGCGTCTTCGCGACGTTCCTCATCTTCGCCGGCATCCTGGGCCGCGGCGCCGAGCGACAGGCTGGCAAAGGACACAAGAAGGACGGCGCGCAGCGGCGCACGGCGGGCGGAAGTCTGTCCTGGCATTCGGATTTTCCCTTATGGACGATATTGATAATCATTTTCATTATCAGTCCAAGCAGAACAGATTTGCGATTGCAAGTGCGAATCGTTCGCGGTAGAAAAATTCGCGACGCGACAGCACAGCCGGACAAAAGGAAGGACCCGACATGACACCCCGCACACCAACCGCCCTCGCCGCCCTCGCCGCCGCCAGCTGGGTTCTCGGCGCCTGCGCGAGCGCGCCGGCGGCGAAGTCCCCGGCCTCAGCCGTTACGGGGGTAGAATCCAGTGAGATCGCGCGCTTCGAGCGCGACCGTGAGGCGATCCTGTCCATGGCCGGCGATTATGAGGTGAGTTTCGACTTCACCGAGACGGTCTCCTTCGTGGAAGGCTATGAGCTGAAAGAGCCGAAACTCTCCGGCGGCTACGAATCGGTACGCGTCATCGAGGATCGCGGCGACTTCATCTCCCTCCAGCACCTGCTTGTGGTCGGCCCGGAGGATGCGCCCTTCGTCGTCAAGCACTGGCGCCAGGACTGGCAATACGAGCCGTCCCGGGTGCTCACCTTCATTGGCGGCAATGCCTGGGAATGGCGCGATGTGCCGGCGAGCCAGCGTGCCGGCGCCTGGTCGCAGACGGTCTACCAGGTCGATGATGCCCCACGCTATGGCGCGGTGGCGCGCTGGAGCTATGAAGACGGCCTGGCGGAATGGGAACCGGCGGAGGAATGGCGCCCGCTGCCGCGCCGGGACATGACCACGCGCAATGACTACCACGCCATCGACGCCGTCAACCGGCATGTCATCACGCCCTGGGGGTGGGTGCACGAACAGGACAACACCAAGCTTGTCCTGACCGGGGACCCGACGCCGCTCGTGCGCGAGGTCGGCGTGAACACCTATCGCGCCTTTGACGATTATGCCGTGGGTGCGGCGGAGACCTATTGGGCGGCCACGGAAGATTTCTGGGCCGGCGTGAGGGCGGAATGGAACCGGATCGAGGCCGACAATGATCGCTTCGCCATCACCATCAAGGGCGAGACCGAGGCGCTCTACAACCCGCTTCTGGGCCTGGCCATCATGGTGCAGGATGGCGAGATGGAGCTTGAACCGGCGCTGGAAGAGGCGCGCGCCGTCATCCGCAGCTTCGTGACGCCGGAGGTCGGCCAGCTGGCCGAGCGTCTGCGCCCGTCCACCACCGTGGCCAGCCTAGATTGATGGATCTGCGCAGCCTCATTCCCGGTGCGGCGGCCATCCTCCTCTCCGCCGCGCCGGCCGCCGCCCATGCCGGTTTCCTGGTGCCGGTCCTCGACGCCTCCGACACATCCGGCGAGGTCATCCTGAACGCGAGCTTCAGCGACGACTTTCCCGATCCGGACATCGCCCTGCACGCGCAGGACTGGACCATTGTCGGGCCGTCGGGCGAGCGGTTTGCCTTCGATGACATTGGCGCCAATGGCACGCTGACAGCCCTGCGCGTCAACCTCGAAAGCGAAGGCACGTACCGGTTGTCGTCCGGAGAGCGGCTCGGCAGAAAAGGCAAGGTGGCGCGGATCGACGGCGAGCTGATGCGCCTGGGCGGCGACGGGATGGCGAGGGCCGACCTGCCCGATGGCACAGAAGTCCTGACCTCGCAGACCGCGACGGTCTCAGACATCTATATCACCCGGCAATCGGCAACGCCTGAGGTGCTTCGCAGCCGGATCGGCCGGCTGGCCATTGTCCCGCTTTCAGACCCCACCGCTTTTGCCCCTGGCGGCGCGGTCAGATTTGCCGTCCGCTTCGATGGCGAAGCCATGGCAGGACAGTCGGTGTCGGCCTTCGTGCCCGGCGGCTCGCGTGAGGAGGGTGTGCCTTCCACAACACTCCTGACGGATGCGATGGGTGTTTCGTCGCTGGCGTGCAAGAGCGAAGGTGCCCATCTCTTGATGGTCCGCCACCTCGCGGCAGCGCCCGAGGGCGCGCTCACCGATGTGCGCAGCTATTCCACGACGCTCACCCTCATCTGCGCTTGAAGCCTTCCGGCAGGCCGCTTGGCTTGGAATATCAAAGAGCGGTTTGCTCGATAGCGGCAATCGGCCGGGTGGCGATGGCGGCGCAGCCAGGCTATTGCCTTCACCGTCCATAGCCTCCTTGAAAGAATGCGATGAGCAACAAGACAACCGCCCCCCGGGGGGACACCACAGCCGTACCACGCGAATCACCCGCCCTTGACGAACTGGTCATCCGCCAGCCCGATGACTGGCACTTGCACCTGCGCGACGGTGATATTCTGGCCTTCGCCGTCGATTACACGGCGCGCCAGTTCGCCCGCGCCATCGTCATGCCGAACCTGGCCCCGCCGGTCACCACGGTGGCCGCCGCAAGCGCCTATCGCCAGCGCATCCTCGACGCTCTGCCGGCGGGTCGCGCCTTCACGCCGCTGATGACGGCCTACCTGACCGACGAGATCGATCCCGGCGAGATCGCCCATGGTTTCGAGACCGGCGTCTTCACCGCCTGCAAGCTCTACCCGGCCGGCGCCACGACGAATTCCGCCGCCGGCGTCACCGATGTTCGCCGGATCTGGCCGGTTCTGGAGCGCATGGAGGCCATCGGCATGCCGCTCCTGGTGCATGGCGAAATGGTCTCTCCGGAAATAGACGTCTTCGACCGCGAGGCGGTGTTCATCGAACAGGTGCTCTCGAAAATCGTTGCAGCCTTTCCGGAACTGAAAGTGGTGCTGGAGCACATCACCACCGAGGATTCGGTCCGCTTCGTCGAAGCCGCCGGTGCGAATGTCGCCGCGACCATCACGGCGCACCATCTTCGCATCGACCGCAACGCGATGTTCGCCGGCGGCCTGCGCCCACACGCCTACTGCCTGCCCGTCGCCAAGCGGCGCCACCACCGCGAAGTTCTGCGCAAGGCGGCGGTGTCCGGCAATCCGAAATTCTTCCTCGGCACCGATTCCGCGCCGCACCGGAAGCAGGACAAGGAAAGCGCCTGCGGCTGTGCCGGCATCTTCAGTGCGCCCCATGCGCTGGAGAGCTATGCCCAGACCTTCGAAGAGGAAGGCGCGCTCAACCGGCTGGAGGATTTTGCCTCGGTGTTTGGTCCGAACTTTTACGGCCTGCCCCTGAATACGGGCCGGGTGCGGCTGGAGCGGGTCACCAGTCCGGTGCCGGAGACCCTGTCGGCCGATGGCATCGAGATTGTCCCCTTCCATGCCGGCGAGACGATACACTGGCACTTTGCCGGCGCGGTCGGGACAGACAGTTGAGCCCGCTCGCACGCTTCAGCGCGTGCCCACGCTGACCGACCGTCCCGGTACGCCGGCGCGCCAGCCCGATGGCAGGGGCCCGTCGGCCCCCGGCCAGGCGACCCTGAGCCCCGTCCCCCAGCCACAGGCGGTCTCTGCCACCTCGCCATCCACGATCAGCGCATCGGCCACGGTGCCCTCCGGCGGGCACTTGGCGATCCAGGCGACGCGCGGCCCCTGCCCGCCGCGATAGACGATCCGGAAACCGAGGCGCAGGCCGTCGCGCACGGCGCCGAACACCGCCACATCGCCGCGGTCCATCAATGGCCCGGCCTCCGGCGTCAGGTCGGCCAGCCGGAAGGCGTAGACGCCGAGGGGAAGGTCGCGGAAGCCGCGCGCGCCATTGTCCATGGTGGCGATGGCGTCGCCATATTTGTGCATTTCGTTGAGCAGTATCACCGTCTCGCCGAGTCCTTCGGGGCCGTAGACGGTGAGATTGCCTTGGCGCCCCGCCGCCCAGCTCGCCCGACGCAGTTCATCGAGGCCCTCAATATCCTTCGACGCCAGGGACGGCAGGAAGACCGCGTCGAGATAACGCAGATCCTCAAGGCTCAACGTCATCGCCGCCCCCGCCGGGGCACCGAAGAGGAAACGCTTGCCGCCGGCAATCGCCAGGACGCACTGGCCCGGTCGTTCGCCCGGCACCACGGGCGCGCCGCCACAGGGCAGCAGGTATAGCCCGCGCGGGTCCTGTACCGGCGATTCCTGGCGCTCGCCGGTTGCCATGCCGATCGCCGCGTCGGCGGCACCGGAGGGTTCAGCCGCGTCGCGGGCCGCCGGCTCGCCACCACAGGCGGCGAGCAACACGGCCAGAACAAGGCTGACCGGGCCGCATCTCATTTGATGACGGTCTGTCCCGCATCCGGGACAATCGAATTCTCCACGGCGGCAATCCCCTCCACCTCGCAGCGGACCACGTCGCCGGCCTTCAGGAATTTCGGCGGCGACTGGGCCACACCCACACCTGCCGGCGTGCCGGTGAAGATCAGGTCGCCGGGCTCCAGCGTCATGGCCTGGCTGAGATGGGCGATCTGTTCGGCGATGGAAAAGACCATGTCCCCGGCGCGGCCATCCTGGCGCAGTTCGCCATTCACCCAGCATTTCAGGCGGAGGCCGCCGAGGTCGTCAATGTCGCCGGGCGCCACCATCTCCGCCCCGACCGGTGCGTGGCTGTCAAAGCTCTTTCCGATCACCATGGTGGGCGTGGCGCGCTGCCAGTCGCGCACCGAATAGTCGCAGCCCACGGTGATGCCGGCGACAATGTCCATGGCCTGGTCGGCCGGCACGTGGCGCCCGCGCCTGCCGATCACCGCGACCAGTTCCACCTCGTAATCGAGCGCATCGGAGACGGCGGGCTTCTCCACCTCGCCATCGGGGCGATTGAAGGCCGTCACCGCCTTGGAAAACCAGGTCTGCACCTGCGGCGGCGTGCGGCCGGTCTCGCGGGCATGGTCATGATAGTTCAGGGCAATGCCCATGATCTTGCCGGGCCGCGAGAGGATCGCCCCGTCTGCTGCAAAATGCGGCACGGTTTTTAACTGCATCCGCTCATACCCCCAGATCGATAGGTTTCGCGTGGCCCCCAAGCCACACTGCCGACCCGAATGCAACACTCCGTGTGCGTCTCAATTGAACAGGCACTTACGGCCCCCTAAAGCTGGCGGCTTTCGCGTTGGAGAGAAGGCATATGGATATTGGCGTTCATTCGGAAGCCCTCTCCCTGAGAAACCTTTTCAAGTCGGGCAGTTGCTTCCGCCTGCCCGCCTTCCAGCGCTCCTATGCCTGGGACGATGACGAGGCACTGGCCCTGTTCAACGATCTGCGCGACGCCATGGCCCTGCGCATCCCGCACTTCATCGGGACCATTGTCCTCGTGGAGGATCCGGACCGGCCGGGCGTCCTGGAAATCGTCGATGGCCAGCAGCGCCTGACCACGCTGACCATGATCATCGCCGCCATCCGCGACCTGCTGGGTGCCGACGCCCCGGTGCGCAAGGAACTCGTCGCTGCGCTGGCCGATGATTCCCACAAAAACGGCACGCGCTGGCGCCTGACGCTGAATGAGTTCGACGCACCCTTCTTCCGGGCCACCGTCCAGGAAAGCGGTGCGACGCTGGTCGCCGACGAGCATGATGATGGCGTCCAGAGCCGCGAGCGCCTGGCCGGCAACACGCGCAAACTGGTCAAGGCGCTGCGGGCCCTGTCGAAAAAGGACCTGATCGATATTGCCGCGTTCGTGCTCGACGGCGTGAGCCTCGTCAATGTCTACGTCACCGACCGCGAAAACGCCCACCGCGTCTTCATGATCCTGAACGATCGCGGCAAGGGGCCCAACAATCACGACATCCTGAAGACCGAGATCCTCGAGAAATCCGGTTTCAGCGAGGATCAGGTCACCGCCTATGCCCGGCAATGGTCGTCCTATGAGGCCCGCATTCGCGGGCGCGGCATGGACGACCTGCTTCAGAACATCCGCATCGTCATGGACAATGGAAAAACCGGCGGGCCACTGCTTGCCACCTTCCGCAAGGTGGTGCTGAACCGTCTCGGGCCGACGGTGTTCATGGACAAGGTGCTTCCGGCCTATGTGGATGCCGAGGAGGCGCTGCAGAACTGCCAACTGCCCGGCAATGACAAGCCCGGCCCGCAGATCGAAAACGCCATGCGCCACCTTTCGGGTATCGAGCATGCGCTGTGGCGTGCAGCGACACTGAAATTCATCGTCGAGCGCGGCCACGACCTGAAGGCGGCGCGCCAGTTCTTCCCGCTCATGGAGCGCCTGGCCTGGGCCCACCAGCTCGTCTTCACCGAGAAGAAGCAGCGCGAACGCCGCTACAAGCGCGTCATTGAGGCGATCGACAATGACCGCGTCCTGTTCGACGGCGCCGGGCCGCTGGCCATCGACCGCGATGAGGGCCGGAAAATCCGCGAACGCCTGCTCGGGCGCTTCACCTCCATCGGCCAGCGCCGGGCCCTTGTCATGCGCCTGAATGCGGCCATGCCGGGCGGGGAGATCGTGGCGGCGCGCTCTGACGTGTCGGTGGAGCACGTCCTGCCCAAGAGCCCCGAGGAGGGCGACTACTGGCTCACCGTCTGGCCGAACACCGCCGTGCGCGCGCAGCTCACCGATTCCATCGGCAATTTCGTTCTCCTTCCAAAGGAAGTGAACACGAAGGCCGACCGGATGAACTATCACGACAAGCTGACGGTGTACTTCAAGGACGGCGCCGGGGATGCCTATGCCATCACGCGCGACCTGCGCGACATCCATACCTGGACACCCGACGTGGTGCGCCGGCGCAGCATCCGGCTCGCCAACATGGTCCTGCGCGCCTGGGGGCTGGAGACCATTCCGGAGGTTTGAGCCTCCCGCAACGTCAGTCTGGCCAAGCGGGCCGCGCCGCCCTAGCCTCCAGCAGGGAAAGGCCAAGGAGGAAAAGCGCCCATGTCCCTGTTCGACCTGACCGGAAAGACCGCGATCATCACAGGCTCGTCGCGGGGCATCGGACGCGCGATTGCCGAAGCCTATGCCGATGCCGGCGCCCGCGTGGTGATCTCCTCGCGCAAGCAGCCGGCCTGCGAGGAGGCGGCGGATGCGATCAATGCCAAACATGGCGACGGCACCGCCATCGCGATTGCCGCGAGCATTTCGGAGAAGGACCAGCTCCAGCGTCTGGTGGACGAGACCCGGGCAGCCTTCGGCCAGATCGACATTCTCGTCTGCAACGCCGCCTCCAATCCCTATTTCGGGCCGATGGAGGGCATCTCCGACGAGCAGTTCCAGAAGATCCTCACCAACAACATCATGGCCAATAACTGGCTGATCCAGATGGTCCAGGGCGACATGCGCGCGCGCAAGGATGGCGCCATCGTCATCATCTCCTCGATTGGCGGCCTGCACGGCTCGCCCGTCATCGGCGCCTACAATGTCTCCAAGGCCGCCGACTTCCAGCTCGCGCGCAACCTCGCCGTGG
>CAZXWB010000056.1:0-10777 GCA_964644395.1 uncultured Hyphomonadaceae bacterium
TCTCGGTGGGCAGAGTACCGTCGGCGGGCTCGTAATACATCTGCCCGCGACCGACACCATAGGCCCCCATCACGCCCGGAATGCCGGACTGCGCCCGGATCGCCCTGTAGCCCAATTCCCTGTAGCGACCGACCTCATCGACCGTGTGCTCGATATCAGAGCCATTGGCATGACCATAGACGAGCACACGATCGCGCGACGCTCCGCCGAGCAGTTCATAAACCGGCATCCCGGCCATCTTGCCCTTGATGTCCCAGAGCGCTGTGTCGACTGCAGCAATTGCGCTCATGGTCACGGGGCCACGGCGCCAGTAGGCCCCGCGATAAAGATACTGCCAGATGTCTTCGATCCGCCGGGGGTCGCGACCGATCAGGACCGGGATCACATGCTCCTCGAGATAGGCGACCACGGACTTTTCCCGCCCGTTGAGCGTGGCATCGCCGATGCCGTGGACGCCCTGGTCGGTCTCGATTTTCAGCGTGACAAAATTGCGCCCCGGCGATGTGACGATAACGCGCGCATTCGTGATCTTCATGTTGGCCTGCCCAACCCTTGCATATTGTATTGGTTCAGTTGACACTGGCTTTCTGGTCTGTCAACTAAGCAGTATCCGGTCAGGCCAATTGGCTCGTCGCGGAAGGGATGGAAATCATGTCCACACAAAGACTGTATGAGCGCGTCGCGCATACCCTGGCCCGGGAGGTCATGTCGGGAAAATATCCCATCGGCGGTCGCATGCCATCGGAGCGCGATCTTGCCGCCAGATTCGAAGTGTCACGGCCGACCATTCGCGAGGCCATGATTGCCCTGGAAGTCGACGGCCTGGTGGAGGTGATCACCGGCTCGGGCGTTTACGTGCGCTCCCATACCCGCAAGCACGGCACGCCGGCACCCATGGACATCGGCCCCTTCGAACTTCTGGAGGCGCGCGCCCGCGTCGAAGGGGAAGCGGCCGCACTGGCCGCGCGCCACATCACCGATGAGGAAATCGCCGGACTGGAAGCGCTCGTCGCCGAGATGGAAGCGGAGAATGCCCGCGACGTGGTGATGTCCGAAGACGCCGACCAGCGCTTTCACATGACCATTGCGCGGGCCACGAAGAACTCCGCCATGGCCTATGTGGTGCAGTCGCTGTGGGATGTCCGTTCGCAGTCACTGCAGACAGTCACCTTCCTCGAAAAGGTGCGCGCCGAAGGCATCAAGCCACGCATCGATGAGCACAACGCCATAGTCGAGGCCCTGCGCTTGCGCGACCCGGACAGGGCCCGCGCTGCCATGCGCGACCATCTGCGCGGCGTGGCGGAAATGATCTTCCAGGCCACGGAGGCGGAAGCGCTTGAGCGCGCGCGTGCAGAACTCGCCGAAACGCGGCAGCGATTTGCATTTGGCAACACCGGTTAAAGAAAGAAGCCAGCCGATGGCAAAACTCGAACTCCATGAAGACAGGCTGTTTCCTGCAGATGCAGCCACCCGCAGCGTGGCCCGCCGCCTGTATGCCGAGGTGAAGGACCTGCCGATCATCAGCCCCCATGGGCATACCGATCCGCGGTGGTTTGCCGACAATGAGAACTTCCCCAACCCGGCCGAACTCCTGATCACGCCGGACCATTACGTGTTTCGCATGCTCTACTCCCAGGGCGTGGCCATGGAAGATCTGGGCGTGCCGAAGGCGCCCGGCGCCAACGGTCGCGACATTGAAGCCGATCCGCGTAAGATCTGGTCGCGTTTTGCCGAGAATTATCACCTGTTTCGGGGCACGCCGTCGCGTATGTGGCTCGACTGGGTGTTTTCCGAAGTCTTCGGCATGGAGGAACTCCTGACGCCGGAGACCGCCGAGCATTACTACGATACGATCGACGGGCGGCTGCGCAGCGATGATTACCGTCCGCGGGAATTGTTCGACCGCTATGGCATCGAGGTGATCTGCACCACTGAAGATCCGCTCGACCCGCTCAAATCCCATGCGAAGCTGAAGGAAGATGGCTGGGGCAAGAAAGTCATCACCGCATTCCGGCCAGACAATGTGCTTGATCCGGAGTATGAAGGTTTCCGGGACAATCTCGACGCGCTCGGCGAGATCACGGGGTGTGACACCAACACCTATCAGGGCTATCTGGATGCGCTGATGGACCGTCGGGCGTTTTTCAAGGATCATGGCGCCACCTCCAGCGACCACGGCCACGCCACCGCCACCACTGCCGACCTCAGCCCGGCCGAGGCCGAAGCGCTCTACAGGCGCGTGCATTCCGGCCAGTTCTCCGCCGAGGAAGCAGAAACCTTCCGGGGCCACATGCTGGTGGAAATGGCGCGGATGAGCCTCGAGGACGGGCTGGTCATGCAGATCCATCCGGGCAGCTATCGCAACCACAATCAGGGCGTGTTCGAGCGGTTCGGCCGTGACAAGGGCGCCGACATCCCGATGCAGACCAATTATGTCGATGCCTTGCGCCCGCTTCTCCAACGCTATGGCAATGAGCCCGACCTGACGGTGATCCTCTTCACACTGGATGAAACCGTCTACTCGCGCGAGCTTGCGCCGCTGGCGGGCCATTATCCGATCCTGAAGCTCGGTCCGCCCTGGTGGTTCCATGACAGTCCCGAGGGCATGCGGCGTTTCCGCGAGCAGACCACAGAAACAGCCGGCTTCTACAACACGGTCGGTTTCAATGATGACACCCGCGCTTTCCTCTCCATTCCGGCACGCCACGACGTGGCCCGGCGCATGGATTGCGGCTTCCTGGCAAGGCTCGTCGTGGAACACCGCCTGCCCGAGGACGAAGCCCATGAGGTGGCGCGCGACCTGACCTACAATCTGGCCAAGGCGGCCTACAAGCTGTGAAGCTGACCCGCCGGGAAACCCTTGCAGCTGGCGGATCGGCGGCCTTGCTGGCCGGGTGCGGTCAGGCCGGTGAACGGGTCCTGCGCGGCGCTGACACCCATCCAGACGGCTATCCCACCGTTGAGGGCGTGAAGGCCATGGCGCGCCTGCTGGAGGAGCGCTCGGGCGGGCGCCTGCGTACAAAGCTCTTTCCGGGCAGTGTTCTCGGAGAAGAACGCGACACGCTGGAGATCACGATTTTCGGCGGGCTCGACTTCAACCGGGTCAATCTCGGCCCGCTGAATTCCATCGCAAGGGAAACCCTTGTCCCGACCCTGCCCTTCATGTTCCGCTCCATCCCGCACATGCGCAACGCGATGGACGGAGCGCCGGGCGAGGCGATCCTGAAGGCGCTTGAGCCCCATGGCCTCATCGGGCTCTGCTTCTATGACAGCGGTGCGCGCAGCTTCTACACCACCGACCGCCTGATCGAGCGGCCGGAGGACCTGGCAGGCCTGAAGATCCGTGTGCAGAATTCCGACCTGTTTGTCTCCATGGTCGAGGCGCTCGGCGGCGACGCGACGCCCATGTCCTTCGGTGAGGTCTATCAGGGCCTGCTCCAGGGCGTGGTCGATGGTGCGGAAAACAACTGGCCGTCCTATGAGAGCACGCGTCATTTCGAAGCCGCGAAATACTACTCGCTCACCCGACACGTGATGGCGCCGGAAGTGCTGCTCATGTCGGCGAAGCGATGGGCGAAGCTCTCAACCGACGACCAGTCCCTCATCCGCAAGTGCGCGAAGGACAGTGTGCCCATCATGCGAGAGATCTGGGACGCGCGCGTGGAGCGCTCGCGCGAGATCGTGATGGCCACCGGGGTCGAACTGATCGAGCCCGACATCGCCCCCTTCCAGGACAAGGTGCAGCCGGTCTGGGAGCGCTACCTCGATACACCTGATCTTCGCGCACTCGCCGAGCGGATCGCTGCGGTGGAGGGCTGAGATGGGCGCTGTGTCGAGACTGTTTTCCCGTGCCGCGCTCGCCTTCTCCGCCATCGGCCTGATCGGCATGACGCTGATCATCGGCTGGCAGGTGTTTGCGCGCTATGTGCTGAATTCCGCGCCGGCCTGGACCGAACAGGCCGCGCTTTACCTCATGCTCTGGTTCATCCTCTTCGCGGCCGCCGCAGGCGTGCGCGAGGGGTTCCACATCCGGATTTCGATCCTGCAGGAGAGTTTGAAGGGCGGGGCGAAGACCGGGCTCAAGGTGGTCTGCCACCTGATCGTTCTCGCCTTCGGGGCCTTCATGGCGTGGAGCGGCGCAGGGCTCGTGGCCGAGACCTGGCAGCATGACATTCCCACACTCGGGCTGCCCCGCGGCTCGGCCTATATCCCCATTGTCGGGGCCGGCGTGCTCATCGTTTTCTTCGCCCTGGAACAGATCCTTGCTGAATTGCGCGGTGAGGAGGTTGAGCCGCTATGGAACTAGCTTTCCTCCTCCTGTCGCTGGCCATCCTGCTCGCCATGGGCGTGCCCGTGGCCTTTGCCCTGGGCGCGGCGAGCCTTGCCACCTTCTTCATCCTCGACATCCCCTCCATCGTTGCCTTCCAGCGCATGGCCGCAGGCATGAATGTCTTCACCCTCATGGCCATTCCGTTCTTCGTCTTTGCTGGAGACCTGATGGCGCGCACAGGCATAGCCGAACGCCTCGTCCGGGTTGCCGAAGCGGCATTCGGGCGTTCCCGCGGAGGACTCGGACAGGTTGATGTGGGCGCGAGCATGATGTTCGGCGCGGTGTCGGGCTCGGCCGTGGCCAGCGTGTCGGCCATGGGCTCCACGCTCATGCCGATGATGAGGGAAAAGGGTTACGACGCCGACTACGCCGTCAATGTCACCATCACCGCCGCCATCCTCGGCATTCTCATTCCGCCCAGCCACAACATGATCATCTATGCCGCCGCGTCTCCGGTCAGCGTGAATGTCGGCGACCTCTTCCTCGCCGGCGTATTTCCGGGCCTGCTGGCGGGCGCCGCGCTGATGTTCACCGCCTGGCTGGTTGCGGTGAAGCGGGATTATCCGCGCGGGGAGTTTCCTGGCTGGGACGTTTTCGCCCGTGCCTTTGTCATGGCGTTCCCGGGGCTCCTGACGGCGCTGATCATCGTCTTCGGCATCCTGCTCGGCGTGTTCACGCCGACGGAAAGCTCTGCCGTGGCGGTGATCTACACCGTCCTGATCGGTTTCTTCGTTTACCGGACACTCGGCCCGAGGCGGTTTCTGGACGCAGCCTCCAGCGCGGTGAAGACGACCGCCATGGTGATGCTCATCATCGGGGCGGCGGGCATGTTCGGCTGGCTGTTTGCCCTGCTGGAAGGACCGAGCGCGCTGGCCAATGCACTGACGGCCATTTCCGACAGTCCGGTCGTGGTCATGCTGCTGATCCTGCTCGTCCTGCTGGTGCTCGGCGCGTTCATGGACATGGCGCCGCTCATCATCATCACCACGCCGATCTTCCTGCCCGTGGCGATGCAGACGGGCGTGGACCCGGTCCATTTCGGCATCATCATGCTGCTCAATCTCGGCATCGGACTTGTGACCCCGCCTGTCGGATCGGTCCTCTTCGTGGGCTGCGCCGTGGGTGGGGCGCGGCCCGAACAGGTGATCCGGACGATCTGGCCATTCTATGCCGCCCTGATCGTCGTGCTCCTGCTCGTCACCTTCATCCCTGCCATCTCACTCTGGCTCCCGGAGCGCTTCTGATGACGCGACTTTCGGCATCTTCCCTGAACCAACTTCCCGGGGCAACGGCCTTCCCCAATTATGACCGCGAACAGGCCGTGGGTGTTGTCCATCTCGGCACGGGTGCGTTCCACCGTGCTCACCAGGCGGCATACTTCGATGCGCTGATGGCGGCGGGCGAGACCGGCTGGATGATCCAGGGATCGAGCCTCAGGTCAGCCGGCGTGGCCCGCCAGATGAACCCGCAGGACGGTCTTTACACCATGGTGGTCCGCGATGGCGACGAAGAGCGGCACCAGATTGTCGGGTCCGTGAAGGGCGTGCTGGTCGCGCCGGAGGGCCCGGCGGCGCTGGTTGCGGCCCTCGCACAGGAGAGCGTCGCGCTGGTCACCCTGACCGTGACGGAAAAGGGCTATTGCATCGACCCGGCCACGGGCGATCTGCGCTCAGGCGACGCAGCCGTCGCGGGCGACATCGCGAACATCGACGCGCCTGAGACGGCACCGGGTTTCCTTGTGGCTGGCCTGAAGGCGCGCAGGGCGGCGGGCCTCAAGCCCTTCACGGTGCTGTCCTGTGACAACCTTCCCGACAATGGCGTGCGCACGCGACAGGCGGTTCTCGCCATGGCGCGGGAGATCGACGGCGAACTCGCCGACTGGATCGAGGCCGAGGGGGCGTTTCCCTCCTCCATGGTGGACCGCATCGTGCCGGCGACGACGGAAGACGACATCGAAGCGCTTGAGGCCGCCACGGGCCTGCGCGATGCGGCCATGGTGAAGACCGAGCCCTTCACGCAATGGGTGGTGGAGGACTGGTTTGTGGATCGCCGCCCGCCGCTGGAGACCGTCGGCGTCAAAATGACGAAGGACGTGGCGGCCTGGGAGAAGGCCAAGCTGCGCCTGCTCAACGGTGCCCATTCGGCCATTGCCTATCTTGGCGGACTGTCCGGGCATGAATTCGTCCACGAGGCCATGGCTGCGCCCGGCTTTGCGGCGATGGTGAACCGGCTCTGGGACGAGGCTGAAGCGACGCTCGACCCGATTGAGGGATTTGATCCGAAAGCCTATCGCGGTGAGCTCTCAGCGCGGTTCAACAATGCCGCGCTCCGACACCGCACCTTCCAGATCGCCATGGATGGCAGCCAGAAGCTTCCCCAACGCCTGCTCAACACCATCCGGGCCCACCGCGCCGCCGGCAAGCCGGTGCCGCCAGCGCTCACCCTCGCGGTGGCCGGATGGATGCGCTGGCAGATGGGTGTCAACGATCACGGACAGACCTATGAGGTCGATGATCCGCTGGCCCTGGAAACCACTGCCGCGGTTCAGGACGGTGCGAAAGGTTTGCTGGCCATGCCGGCGATCTTTGGTACCGACCTTCCAGCAGACCCGGCCTTCGTGGACGCCGTCGAGGCCGCCTTCGACCTGCTGCGTGACCGGCCCGTGGGTGCGAGTGTGGCGGCGTTCGGCGCCGAGGACTTTGCGGAGGTGTGAGACGATGACCGAACCGCTGAAACGCACCCTTGTCATGGGCGAGGCCGACACGGTGGCGCTCTGCCTCACCGATTTGGCCAAAGGTGACAGGGTCAATGACGGGCGCATCATCGCCCGCGACGCCGTGCCTGCGGGACACAAGATCGCCGTCAGGCCCATGAAGGCCGGTCAGCCCGTGCTGAAGTACGGGCAGGTCATCGGCCTTGCCTCCCACGATATCGAGATCGGCGAGCACGTCCATGTCCACAATGTCAGTCACGAAGCCAGCGCCCACGCAAGCGAGCCGGGCAAATCGGTTGTCGCGCCAGACCCCCGACCGGCACGCTTTCACGGTTATGTGCGTCCTGACGGGCGCGTGGCGACCCGAAATTATGTAGGCGTCCTGACAAGCGTGAATTGTTCCGCCACCGTGGCACGCAAGATCGCTGACAGTTTCCCTGATGTGCTGTTCGAGGACCGCCCGGAGATCGATGGCGTGGTCGCCCTGACCCACACCACAGGTTGCGGCATGACCCCGTCGAGCGAGGGCACGGCAAACCTGCGCCGCACGCTGGAAGGCTATGCCCGGCAGGTGAATTTTGCCGGGGTGCTGATCGTCGGGCTTGGCTGCGAGATGATGCAGATCGGCTCGATGTTCGGCGGGGAAGGTGGGCTCCGGGAAGGGCCGATGCTTCGCACCCTGACCATCCAGGACACGGGCGGGACGCTCAAATCCATCGAGGCTGGCAAGGCCATCGTGAAAGATATGCTGTCGGAACTCAACGGTATGGAGCGCCAGGAGGTTTCAGCTGAACACCTGACCCTCGGGCTGCAGTGCGGTGGGTCCGATGGCTGGTCGGGGGTCACCGCCAACCCGGCCCTCGGCCGCGCGGCTGACCGCCTGGTGGCGGCCGGTGGCACGGTGATCCTGTCTGAAACCCCGGAGATACATGGCGCCGAGCAACTCCTGTTCAGCCGTGCGGTCTCCGATGCGGTCAGGCAGGAACTCGCTCAACGTCTGCGCTGGTGGGAAGACTATGTCGCGCGCAATGGCGCGGAACTGAACAACAATCCCTCACCCGGCAACATTGAGGGCGGGCTGACAACCATACTGGAAAAGTCGCTCGGCGCGGTGGCGAAGTCTGGTTCGGCACCGCTGCAGGCCATCTACAGCTATGGCGAGCCGATCTCGCGCAAGGGCTTCGTCTTCATGGACAGCCCCGGCTATGACCCCTGCTCGGCGACCGGACAGACCGCCTCAGGCGCCAACATCCTCGCCTTCACCACCGGTCGCGGCTCGGTTTTCGGGTCGAAGCCCGCGCCCTGCATCAAGCTCGCCTCCAATGCGGCCATGGCCGCGCGCATGGCCGAGGACATGGACATCGACTGCTCGCCTGTCCTCGACGGTGTCAGTCTCGATGAGATGGGCGACGTGATCTTTCAGGAGATCCTCGACGTGGCGTCGGGCAAGCCCTCGAAGTCCGAGGCGCTTGGCCTCGGCGATCTGGAATTTGTCCCCTGGCAGATGGGAGCTGTCGTATGATCAAGGAATTTCTGGCGAGCGCTGGCCTGGCGCTCTGCATCAACATGGCAAGTGCCCATGCCGATGACCGCGGCGGGGACAGGGAGGCGGAGATCATCACCGCCCTCGAAGAGATCGCGGCCTTCTCCGAAAACGTGCTGATGACAGATACCGGAGAGGGCCTCGCCGACTACAACATGCTCACCAGCGAGTGGCTGATGTACGAGACCCACTGGCACACCGGCCAGCTCATCTGGGGACTGCTTGAGGCGGGCAAGGTGCTGGATCGTCCGGACCTGATCGGCAAGGCGGAGCTCGGCGGCAAGTGGTGGATTTCCACAGAGTATCCCGAGGGACACCCCTTTGCCGGCCTCGTTTCAGCCGCCCATGGCGACAAGCTTGGCGAGCTGATCAACTGGACCACCATCGCCGATGGCACGCCGGGCCTGTTTGCGCTTTCGAGGGCGACGGGCAACCCGGTCTACGCCGACACGGCGGTGCGGTCGGGTGAATGGCTCTGGGAGAACACGCGCGTGCCCGAGGACATCGAGGGCGGCGAATGGCTGTTCTACAACATCTTCGATCCTGACGAGGGCATCGTCTATACCGACTGGGACGTGCACACCCAGGGCCTGCCGCGCGATGCAGAGGAGGCTGCCGAAGACCCTGCACCGATTACACGGGTCGCGCGCCCCAACATTGAGGGCTTCCTTTTCGAGGACATGTGTCGCCATACCGGCGAAGAGATCTGGTGCGAGCGCTTCCTGGCCCAGGCTGATGCCCTGCTGGACCGGCAAGGCGAGGAGGGGCTCTGGCTTGATTTCGAGCCCAACCGGAAAGATGGCAGCCAGGTCCATCCCCGGTTCAATGTCTGGAATGCCGAGGCCTTGTTGCAGGCCTACGAGATTTCCGGGGACGAGAAATACCTGGAAGGCGCGGCGAAAACGGCGCGCTGGGCACAGTCGGTCATGCGGCGCGACGGAACGCTCTATTACCGGACCGCCGTGGAGGGCTACAGGGATCGTGGCGAAGTGACAGGGTCGGCCGTGGCCTTCAATGGCATCCTGATGCTGCGCCTGAAGCACTATGGCTATGACGAATTCAACGACACCATCGACACCTTTGCCGACTGGCTGATGGCGAACCGCTTCAGCGTGGACCATCCCGACCCCAATCTGGCGGGTGCGGTGATCAACACGCGCCAGAAGATCCGCGGGGGTGAGCTGCGGATCATCAATCGCGATGTCGGCTCGACCTTCGCCATGCGCTTTCTCGCGCTCTACCTGCGCGACCTGCGCGGCGAGGACGTGAATGAATATCTCAATCCCTGATTTCGGAGCCCGGCCATGCGCCTTCTCGTGTTTCTTGCCTGTCTCGGTCTGGCGGGATGCGCTACCGCACCGGCGCCAGGGAGTCTGGTCTGCTCGCCTCTGGAGCATGGCGGTTTTGCCGATGACGGGCGTCCCGATACGGTGGCCATCCAGTCGGCGATCGACGCCTGTGCCGGGACCGGCGGACGCGTGGAGGTCCCTTCAGGTGTCTGGGACATCGGTCTCATCCGTCTTGGATCGGACATGGAGTTCCACATTTCAGAGCGGGCGGTGCTTCGGCTGATCCCGGACATCGCTGCCTTTCCGGAAGTGGACGCCACGCTGACAGAGGGCGACCCGAAGACCGTGCGCGCAGCAATCTTCGGCAAGGGTGTCACAGATCTCACCATCAGTGGCACGGGCCGAATCGAAGGCAATGGACCGGCTTTCTGGGACCCTGATTTCTACAATAGCAGGCTGAAGCGCCCAACGCTGCCGCGTCCTGCGCCGACAATTGAACTGTCGGGCTGCAGCAACGTCACCGTGCGCGATATCGAGTTGGTGGACCTCCCTGGCTTCGCCATCCGCTTCAACACCTGCGACAAGGTCCGCGCCGAAGGTATCCGCATCAGCAATGACCCACGCAGTCCAAATACGGACGGCATCCAGCTGCGCGGGACCTCCAATGCGCTGATCTCCGGAGTTGATATCCGCACTGGCGATGATGCGATCGTTCTTAAAACGAACCGCCGGCCGATCAAAAATGTCCTTGTTGAGAACAGCTATCTGGAAAGTGATGACAGTGCGGTGAAATTCGGAACGGGATCTCGTTTCGGCGTCCGGCAATCGGTTTTCCGCGACATCGAGATTGCGAATTCCCGCTATGGCATTGCGATCTTCATGATCGATGGCGGGCGCCATGC
>CAZXWB010000057.1:0-10724 GCA_964644395.1 uncultured Hyphomonadaceae bacterium
AACTCGAGCGCAAGCTCGCTGAACTGGAAGATCTGGTCGACAGCGGGATGCTGACTTATCCATCGCCAGCCGAGCGAGCGAAGATAAGCAGGAAATCCGGGCCGCATGAGACGGGTCATGGGATCGCTCTGCCGACGACACTTTTGTTTCCTTCGCCCGCGACCGCTATGGACGACGTCGTGTTGTTGAGTGGTTTGGATAGGCAGAGATGTTTGGTCGAGCATGGCGTTTTCGCGGCGGCTGATGCTTTGAGTAAAGAGGGTGCTGAACAGCTCGAACTCTGGCAGGTGTAAACCGAAGAGGACCAGCAAACTCCGAGAGTTGGATCAACAACTCCGATTGACGGTACAGGTTGCGGTATCGGTACTTTTGACAGTCGTAAAACTTCAGTCTTTCAATGCGCCGGATGACCCGTTGATGATTGATTGGAATGAGACTGGGGCGCATCATTGATCTGGCGTGGAGGCGGGGGGCTGGAGAGCCCGGCTCTCAGCCCCCCGGCAACGACCTCGCGGCATGACAGATCGCCCCTCAATGGTTATATCTTTTGTATGAGCCGATCCGCTGAAACTCTCTTCTCGAAACTCTGGCAGCAGCATCTGGTGGCGCATCAGGACGGCCAGCACCTCATCGCCATCGACCGCCTGCTGCTGCATGAGCGCACCGGCGGCGTGGCATTGAAATCGCTTGAGGCCGCCGACCGCACTGTGCGTGACCCTGCGCGTGTCTTTGCCGTCATGGACCACATCGTTTCCTTCCGCGCCGGACGGGGACGTGACGAGAGCCGCAGCCCCGGCGGGGACGTGTTCATCCGCGAAACCCGCGAACGCGCCCGGCGGGCCGGGCTGAACCTGATTGACACCGACGACGCACGACAGGGCATCGTTCACGTGGTGGCGCCGGAACTCGCCATTGCCCTGCCGGGGCTCAGCCTTGTCTGCCCCGACAGTCACACCTGCTCGCTTGGTGCGCTCGGTGCGCTGGCCTGGGGGATCGGTTCCTCCGATGCTGAACATGTCATGGCCACGGGAACCCTGCGCACCCGCAAGCCGGACCAGATGCGCGTGCGCGTCGATGGGCGGCTGGCGGAGGGCGTGACGGCGAAGGATCTTGCCCTGCATCTGATCGCCACCCACGGTGCCGATGGTGGCCGGCGCATGGCGATCGAGTTTGCCGGTGAGGCGGTAACCGCGCTCGACCTCGAGGCGCGCCTCACGCTTTGCAACATGGCGGTGGAATTTGCCGCCTTCACCGCGCTCATGGCACCGGATGAGGTCGTGTTCCGCCATGTCCGGAATCGTGAATTCGCCCCGAAGGAGGCGATGTTCGACCGGGCCCTGGCCGAGTGGGAACAGCTTGCAACCGAGCCAGACGCGATATTCGATGACGAGATCAGCCTGGATGCCAGAAGGATCGCGCCGCGCATTACCTGGGGAACAAGTCCCGGCCAGGGCATGGCCATCGACGCCGCCGTCCCCGCCGATGCCGACCGCCAGGCGCTGCACTATATGGGGCTGTCGCCCGGGCGGCCGCTGACCGGAGAGAAAGTGGATGGCGCCTTCATCGGGTCGTGCACGAATGGCCGTCTGGGAGACCTGCGCGCCGCAGCCGCGATCCTGCGAGGCAAGCGGGTGGCCGCCGGTGTGCGGGCAGTCTGCGTGCCGGGCTCCCAGGCCGTCAGTCGTGCCGCCGAGGCAGAAGGCATCGCCGATGTGTTCCGCGCGGCGGGTTTTGAATGGGGCGCGCCGGGCTGTGCCATGTGCTTTTATGCCGGCGGGGAGACTTTCCCACCCGGTGCCCGCGTGGTCAGTTCCACCAACCGGAATTTCGAGGGCCGGCAGGGGCCCGGCGTGCGCACCCACCTGGCCAGCCCGGCGACTGTGGCGGCGTCCGCCGTCGCGGGCGTCATCGCCGACCCCAGGCAGGTCACGGCCAGGACAGAGGCACCGGCATGACAACGGAACCGATCAGGCAAATCACCTCCGTGGCCGTGCCACTCATGCGCGACAATGTGGACACCGACCAGATCATTCCGTCGCGCGAAATGAGGACGGTTTCGCGCGTGGGCCTGGCTGACGGACTGTTTGCGGGCTGGCGGTATGTTGACGCTGAAAGCCGCGCGCCCGATGGCGATTTCATCCTGAACGCGCCGGCCTACAAGGACGCTTGCATCCTTCTTGCAGGTGCCAATTTCGGCTGCGGCTCCTCGCGCGAGCACGCGGTCTGGGCGCTGAAGGAATACGGTTTTCGCGCGATCATTGCCGAAAGCTTCGGGGAGATTTTCTACAACAACTGTATCCGCAACGGTCTGCTGCCGGTCAGCCTGCCACGCGGGGAGATTGCGCGCATCGCTGAGGCCATGCCGGCGCCGGTCCGGATCGACCTGGT
Source organism: uncultured Hyphomonadaceae bacterium (assembly GCA_964644395.1). GTDB lineage: Bacteria > Pseudomonadota > Alphaproteobacteria > Caulobacterales > Hyphomonadaceae > JBGSUF01. Next base: position 2,389 of record CAZXWB010000057.1, read on the forward strand.
CGGGCAGTTGGTCTCGGGGCTCGTCGCAGAGACGCTGAGCTTCAGGATCGAGCCCTTTGCGCGCCGGATGCTGCTGGAGGGCCGAGACCCCATCGACCTGACCCTGGAGTCTGCGGCAGAGATCACGGCCTGGCTGGAGCATGATCGCGGTCGGCGACCCTGGCTCTACGAATCGCTTTCCAAGGGCTCCCGGCAGAGCTGAACCTGTCCGGCACCTGACAGGTCCTCGATCTCACCGTCGGAAAGACCGAGCTCGCGCAGGACCGCATGCGTATGCTCCCCTATGCGTGGCGGGTCGCTGCGCAGCGTGGCGCGGGCACCATCGAGGCTCAGGGGAAGGTTCGGAAGCCGGACCGGCATGCCTTGTGGCAACTCCATTTCCATGAGCCCGTCCGAGGCGCGCAAATGCGGATCATCGCCCAGTTCTTCGGGGCGCGTGATGGGCGCGAAGGGCAGTCCGGTCTCTTCCAGCCGTTCCATGAGTTCGGCCTTCGTGAAGCCGGCAAAAAGCTTGCGGAGTTTCGGGATGATCTCGTCGCGCCGCGCCACACGGTCGTTGTTGTTGGCAAGGTCGGCTGCGCGGCCCCATTCGATGTCGAAGGCCTCGATGAAGGCGCGCCACTGGGTGTCCGACACAACCCCGACAAACACCTTCTCGCCGTCCTTGACGTCGAAGACATCGTAAACGGCCCAGGCGGAGATACGTGCCGGCATCGGGGCGGCGGGCTGGCCGGTCACGGCGTGCTGGGCCATGTGCTGGCCGACGAGGAAAACGCAGGTTTCGAACAGCGAGGCGGTGACATGGGTGCCACGGCCGGTGCGGGCGCGTTCCTGCAGCGCAGCGAGGATCCCGATGGCGCCGAACATGCCGCCCGTGACATCGATCACCGAGGCACCGGCGCGCAGGGGTTGGCCCGGTGGACCCGTCATGTAGGCGAGGCCGCCCATCATCTGCGCCACCTCGTCAAGGGCTGTGCGCTGGGAGTAGGGGCCGTCGAGGAAGCCCTTCTCCGAGCAGTAGATCAAGCCGGGATTGCGCTCGCGGAGGGCTTCGTAACCGAATCCGAGCCGGTCCAGCGCGCCCGGCCGGAAATTCTCGACAAAAACGTCGGCTCTGTCGATCAGGCGAAGGGCGATGTCCTTTCCCGCGTCGGATTTCAGGTCGAGGCAGACGCTTTTCTTGTTGCGGTTGTACATCGGGAAATAGCCCGCGCCGGACCCCTTAAGGCGCCGGGTCTTGTCGCCACCGATGGGTTCGACCTTGATCACCTCGGCGCCGAGGTCGGCCAGCACGAGGCCGGCCGCGGGCCCCATGACCATGTGGGTGAACTCGACCACACGCAGACCCTGAAGCAGGCCGACATTGTTGCTCATCTACGCCTCCGACGAGATTGGCGCATCCGGCTTTCCATCCGCGCTTCCCATGATTAGATATATCCTTTCAGGTGCGGGTCGACCCGGCAAGCCCAACTCCCTTCGTAAACTGGACAATGACCAATGAAACCGGACGTACTCATCAGTGAAGTCGGCCCGCGCGACGGGCTCCAGAATTGCGCAGCCACGCTGCCGACAGACGACAAGATGCGCTGGATCAAAGCTGAAGCGGCTGCAGGTGTGCGCGAAATCGAGGTGGGCAGCTTCGTTTCCCCGCGGCTTCTGCCGCAAATGGCAGATACGGGCGAGGTCGTCCGGCGGGCGCTCCATATTGCCGATCTGGAAGTCGCAGTTCTGGTGCCAAACCTGAGGGGCGCTGAAATGGCGCTGGAGGCAGGGGCCCACAAGATCACGCTGCCCATGTCGGTCTCGGAGACCCACTCGATGCGCAACATTCGCAAGACTCACGACCAGGTCATCGAAACGGCGCGCGACATCAGCGCCCTGATCGCCGAACAGCCGGAGGGGCGTCGGCCCCACTTCGAGGGCTCACTGTCGACGGCCTTCGGCTGTACGCTGGAGGGCCGGATACCGCTTGCCACCGTGCTGCGCTCGGCGGAAAGGCTGATGGCGGCGGGCTGCGATGAGGTGGGGCTGTCCGATACCACTGGTCATGCCGATCCCGCCTCGATCCGCGCCCTGATCCGCGAGGTGAGGGGTGTTGTCGGTGACGCAGCGCTGACCGGTGTTCACCTTCACAATACGCGCGGGCTTGGCCTCGCCAACGCGCTTGCCGCCTATGAAGAGGGCATCACCACCTTCGATGCCTCGCTCGGCGGCTTGGGCGGCTGCCCGACCGCCCCGGGCGCGAGCGGCAATATCGTGACCGAGGATCTTGTCTTCATGTTCGAGAGCATGGGCGTGCGCACCGGTATCGACATGGATGCGCTCATGGCCTGCCGGGACATCCTTGCCGAAGCCATGCCGGAGGAGGCGCTCTACGGGTTCACACCTCGCGCGGGCCTGCCGCTTGGCTGGACGCCATCAGCGCTTCCTGCAGTGGCAGATTAGGGCGCCGCGCCTTGCAGAATGCTGCCGCACTTCTCACCCTGATCGTCTACTCGGCCGGCCTCGTTTTCATCGGCCTGCGCGTGTCGCGGCGGAGCCAGACCGAGACAGGGTTCATTCTCGGCGGCCGAACCCTCGGGCCATTGGTGTCCGGCCTCGCCTATGCCGCGTCCACGAGTTCGGCCTGGGTGCTCATCGGATTTTCGGGCTTTGTGTATGCTGTGGGCGTGTCGGCGCTCTGGATGGTGCCGGGCATCCTGCTCGGCTACGCCGCCGTGTGGCTGTTTGCCGGACCCGTCCTGCAGCGCGCAAGCCGCGACAAGGGCCACCTGACGCTGACCGACTTCCTGGCCGAAGGCGCCTCGCCCGGCATGGCGCGTGCCATTCGCTGGCTGGTCACCTTGCTCATACTGGTCTGCTTTTCCTGGTACGTTGCCGCCCAGTTCCAGGGAGCCGGGCAGGCGTTTGACGATCTGTTCGACACCGGGCTGGCCGGCGGTGTCCTGATCGGCGCCGGGATCATTCTTGCCTATACGCTTCTCGGTGGCTTCCTGGCGGTCTCAGTCATCGATACCCTGCAGGGCCTGCTGATCGCCTTCGTTGCGATCCTGCTGCCCGCGCTTGCCTTCATTGCCGCGCAACAGGGCGGCATGGACGCCGCGCAGATCGGGCGTGAGGCGATGGACCCGCTCGGCGGGCGTGAGGGCTGGGTGGCGCTCGGCTTCATCACCGGCCTCGCGGCCACGGGATTCGGCGCGCTCGGGCAGCCCCATCTGGTCTCCTGGATCATGGCCGCACGGGACCGGAAGGCGCGCCTCATGGGGGCCGGCGTCGCGATCGGCTGGGGTGCTCTGGTCTATACGGGCATGGCGGTGCTGGGACTGTCGGCGCGGGTGATCTTCGGGGCCGATGCCCCCGCCGAGGGCATCTTTTTCAGCCTTGCCACCGGATTGCTGCCGGAGATCCTCGCCGGGATCATCGCTGCCGCGGTCCTCTCGGCCATCATGTCGACCGTGGACAGCCAGTTGCTCGTGGCGGGGGCCGCGATCGGACATGACCTGCGCCACCGGCAAGCTGATCGGCGCGGCGGCAAGGTTGCCCATTCGGCACGGGCGTCGCGCTTCGCGGTTCTGGGTGTGTGCATTGCAGCGGTGCTGGTGACCCTGTTGCTGCCATCGACGATTTTCGACCGCGTCCTCTTCGCCTGGACAGCGCTTGGCGGCAGCCTGGGACCGGTGGTCGTGGCCCGCGCCTTCGGCTTGCGACCGTCAGGCGCGGCCACCTTCTGCGGCATCCTTGCCGGTTTTGCGACGGCGATCGTGTTCGAGTTCATCCTGCCGACTGGGCCCGGTGGGGTCTGGGTGCGGACGCTGCCATGGATAGCCGCCGGTTTCGCCATGGTGGCCCTGTCGCTTCCCGCTTTTCGGCGCCGCGCTGATCTTGGCAAGGTTGGCTGAGCATGGCACCTTGGCTAAAGGATATATCTTTTAGGAGGACGGCGAATGCGATTGGCTTTGAAATGGATGGCGGGTGTGGTTGCCGGGCTCACGCTCGGCGCCTGCGCCACGGCACAGACGGGCGAGGCGGGCACCATGCTCGACCCGGCCGATGCCGGCGACACGCTGACCATCATGCGCAAGATCCAGTGTTCGACGGTGGATGCCGCGCCGGTGGTCTACAGCTGGGACGGTCCGGCCTATTCGCGCCGCCAGGGTGAGAAGGACATCCATCTCTTCGACGTCTACGGCATGAATATCCGTGCCTGCTCGGCGATCGAGGACGAGACGCGGGGCCCCGGTTTTGCCCTGGTGAGCCGGGAGATCCTCCTTTATGTCGACAAGGAGACCGGCGAGCCACTGAAGACCTGGGACAATCCCTGGACAGGCGAGACCGTGGACGTGCTGCACGTCGCCAATGATCCGGTGAATTTCGAAATGTACGAGACCGGTCGCGATGGCCAGCCGGTGAGCTGGAGCGGGGAAATGGGGGGCGGACAATGGTGGTACCGCTCGACCTTCCCGCTCTGGTACCCCAACCCGCTCGGCAGCGCGTACCAGGCCGAGATCGGCGGCACCTATCACGCCACCGAGATGTTCAACTTCTTCGGACGCACGGCGGACCTGCTGGATCCGTCGACGGAAACCGCGAAGGTCACGGTCGGCTGGTCGCGCATGTCGGACTGGCTGCCCTGGATGAGGATGGCTGGCCGCGAGGGCATCTTCTGGGTCCACACGGCCGGACGCAAGCTCGACAGTTTCGACGAGCTGCCGCCGGTTATGAAGGACTACATCGCGAAATATGAGCCGAGTTACGCCGCACCGCCGCCGACCGGCGATCCGCGCGAGAACATGACGAGCTGGAAGTATTTCAAGGCGGTGAGGGAAGGAAAGATCGAACCGCCCGAGCTTGAATAGCCAGAACGTCGCGAGGACACGGAAAGGGCTTCGTCTGCTGGGACGAAGCCCTTCTTCATGGCCGCCGCAACGGGCTCAGAATGCCTGCCCTTCATAGGCCCGCCAGTCGTCAGACACCTTGTGTTCGTCGACCAGCGTGCGCTGAAACAGGCGGTCGGCCTTGAACCAGTGCCAGACCCTCGCCCTTGAGCGGCCGTCATCGGAGAGCTGGATCATCTCATAGAGGTAGAGGTCCGGCTCGCCGGTGCGTACCCAGTTGAGCATGGTCGTCCGGTTGAAGTCATCAAGCGCGACATCGGCGGCCCAGCCCTTGATGAATTCATTGTCCCAGTACAGCCGGCCGTCCTTCACGCCCGCCGGAAAGTCGCGCACCTCGCGTTTGCCGTCGGCCCAACGATAGTGGTTTGTCTGGTGATAGGGATGCGGCCCGTCATCGGGAAAGCGACAAAGCAGGCGCGAGGCGTGCTCGTCCACCTTTTCGCCCTGCACATTGTAGAACCGGTAAGTGCCTTCCCAGACACCTTCATGGCGCGCCAGCAATGGCATGAGGCGTTTCAGTTCGTTCGAACTCAGGACATTGTCCGGCATGGTTCACTTCTCCTGATCGTCAAGTTTCCTGTCTTGCGTCCAAACCAAAATATCTGGCCTGTGACCTCTACGCCACACTGTCGTAAAACATTTGCAATCACCGGCGTGGAGGCTTGTCTTGCCAGCATAATCAGAGTGCACTCCAAAAAGATATACCAAATGTCCGGGGCATCGGCTCCGTGGCATCCTGTTCAGGGGAGACACTCGATGAACGCTGCAAACTTCCGTCGCCATTGGCTTTATTTCGGTGCCGCCGCCTTCGCCGTCGCCAGCCTGGCGCCGGTCGCCCAGGCCCAGCGGGAAGCCGAGGAGGAAGAGCTGACCCAGGACGTGGTCACCATCACGGCCCGCAAGAAGGAAGAAACGCTGATCGATGCGCCCATCGCGGTGTCTGCCTTCTCCGAAGAGCAGCTGGATCAGCTGAACCTCGAAAGCATCGACGATGTGGCCCGATTCACGCCGGGACTGTCTTTCTCCAAGACCTTCGGGCGATCGACTGAACGCCCCGTGATACGCGGCCAGTCCAACGTGCTCGCCGGTGTGCAGTTCGGCGTTGAAAGCGGCACGGCCTATTTCATCGATGGCATCTATTACAACGGGTCGATCCAGAACATCGATCCGAACAATCTCGCCCGGGTGGAAGTGGTGAAGGGGCCGCAGTCGGCGCTCTACGGACGCAACACCTATGCCGGTGCGATCAATTTCATCACCAAGGGTGCCAGCGACACCTTCGAGGGGTCCCTCCAGGCCCGGGCAGGATCGAACGACACCTATGAGGTCTCCGGCGGGATCACGGGACCGATCACGGACACGCTCGGTTTCCGGCTGTCGGGGCGCTATTACGAGTATGGCGGAGAGTTCACCAATGCGGTCACGAACGAGACGGTGGGCTTCGAAGAGACCGCCTCGGTCTCGGGCACGCTGGAATGGACCCCCAGTTCGAATTTCACCTCCACGCTCACCGTGACGTACAATGAGGATGATGACGGCCCCCTGCCGCTCTTCCTCCAGCCTGCCACGGAAAACAATTGTGCGCCGGGATATCGCGCGCTCGGTTCCTTCCGCATCGTGCCCGGCTTTGGTGGCGTGCCCTTCCCGCGGGAGTTCAGCGACAATGACAACCAGTATTATTGCGGCGTGATCGAGCCCGGACAGGTGGCGCTGAACACCGGTCCGGACGCCGATGGCATTCCCAACGCGATCGACGGCATACCCTCGGGCGGGCTCAACTTCTTTGCAAACTCGAACTATTACGCCTTCGATGACGGCACGGCGTTCGACGGCATCGAACGTGAACAGGTCCTGGTCTTCTGGAACAATTCTCTGAACTTCGGCGATGGCTACGAACTGCGCGGCCTGGTCGGTTATCGCGATGAAGATGAGCGCCAGGGCTTCGACAGCGACCATTCATCGGTGAACTGGTTCCTCGCCCCGGCCTTCACCGGCGCAGAGGCCTTCTTCGCCAACACCAATCGGGACGACATTCAGGATTATTCGCTTGAAATCAAGCTGCTGTCACCGCAGGAGCGTCGCTTCCGCTGGGCGGCCGGGCTTTACTACTACGATTTCGAGGTCGATGAGTTTGACCTGACCTTTGCCGCGCCTCGCAATGGTGTTTTCGACAAGGTTCGCGGCATCAAGAGTTCAGCGCTTTTCGGTCTCGTCGAATACGATGTCACCGACCGGCTGAGCGTGACGCTCGAGGGTCGCTATTCGGAGGAGGAAAAGACCGACACCGACAGCCCCATTGTGGAAGTGAACTATGACAGCTTCACCCCACGCGTGACGCTGGACTATGAACTGCCCGGCGGCGGCACGGTTTACGGCGTCTACGCCGAGGGGGTGAAGCCCGGCGGGCTGAACGGAGCCGAAGGGGCTGAAATCGGATTCCCGACCTATGAACAGGAAGAAAGCGACAATTTCGAACTCGGCGTGAAACTGCCGCTGCTGGACAATCGGTTCACCTTCACCGGCGCGGGCTTCTTCACTGACGCCACCAATGTGCAGCTCACCACGGCCATCGGCACGCCGACCGGCGCCCTGACCTCCATTGCCACCAATCAGGGTGCGGCGGAAATCTACGGCATCGAGCTCGACATCAATGGGTCGTTCAATGACTACTTCTCGGGCGGGGCGACCTATGCCTGGACCGACGCCACCTTCACCGAGGGGTGCGATCCGGACGAATGGACCTTCACCTCCGGTGGCGGCCTGCTGACCGATCCCGATAATGAGACCGGTGCCGATTTTTCAGCCGATTTCGACGGTGCCGGGCCTGCAAGCTGCGACATCTCGGGCAACCGCCTGCCGTTCACCTCGGAACACCAGGCGTCGGGCTTCCTGCGCTTCGACACGGCCAGCTTCGCCGATACCAACTTCTTCGCCACGGCGAATGTCACCTATGAGAGCTCCAAGTTCGTGCAGGTCCACAACCGGGCAGAGACCGGTTCGGCGACCATTCTCGGGGCGCGGTTCGGCTGGGAAAGGGAGGACTGGACCTTTGCGATTTACGGGACGAACCTCACCGATGAGGACTCCATTGTCCTGGCCACTCGCTGGCTCCAGACGCCGCTCATCTTCGGCGGACTGAATGTCGGCCCGGCGGACGCATCGACATCGGCGCCTCGCGCCTTCTTCGGGACGCTGCGTCAGGGGCCGCAATACGGTGCCGAGCTGAAGGTTCGCTTCTGAGATCCCGATGAAGCGGACACCATGGGCGGCGCGGGGACGCCCGGCCCTTTGCCTGCTGCTGAAAGGGCAGCGTATCACGGGCGTTTTCCGGGCCACGTGCGGGGACACGGCGTTCAAGGCGCGCGGGTCTTTTTGCGTGAGACAGCCCTGAGCGCGACCCATCGCGAAGGCGAAGCCGCAGCGGGGGTCAAATCAAGAAAG
>CAZXWB010000058.1:0-10454 GCA_964644395.1 uncultured Hyphomonadaceae bacterium
GCTCGCTTCGCTCACAATTCTGAAGTCTGAAGCCTGAATGACGAATCAATTCTCAAGGACCAATCCCGAATCGTCCTTCGCCACCCATGCCCGATGTCAGTCTCTATTCTGTCTTTTTGCCATACAGTCGGAATATCTTCCAGCAGCATCGATTCTGAATTCGTCATTGATTCAGAATTCGAATGTCCTCATTCAGCATTACGCTGTTCTTATTCAGCATTCCGCGCCAGCTACTCGGCTGCTGCCGCTTCCTTCTTTTCTTCGTCGGCCCGCACTTCGTCGCGGACGTTCTGTCCCTTGTTCTCAATGAACGCGTCGATCTGCGAGAGGATCTTGTTGTATTCTTCGCTGTCGGTCGGGGCGAAGTTCCAGTTCCGGAACAGGTCCTGGATGTGGAAAATCGTCCGCCGCGCGACTTCCTTGTCCTCGAAGCCGTAATCCAGCTCGATCGCCTGCCAGATCTTGGCGAACACGAACTCCTGTCGGTCGCCGGGGCAGGAGGCATCCACCTCGTCGAAGGCGTTCTGCTGCAGGTAGCAGTTGTCGAACATCTCGGCCTTGAGCATGGTCACGAAGTCTTCCAGCGTCGTGCCTTCTTCCCCCACGACCGTCATCATCTGCTTGACGTCATTGCCGCGACGCAGCAGCGAGCGGGCCTCCTCGACGGTGTCGCTGTCGATGATGCCTTTGTACTTGGACCACGATTCCAGCGGGTCGATGGCCGGGTAGCGGCGGGCGTCGGAGCGCGAGCGAGAGAGGCCATGGAACGCACCGACCACTTTCAGCGTGCCCTGCGTGACGGGTTCTTCGAAGTTGCCGCCGGCCGGCGAGACGGTTCCGCCGATCGTGACCGACGCGAGTGTACCGTCGTTGAGCTCCACCTGCCCGGCCCGCTCGTAGAAGCTGGCAATGCGGGATTCCAGATACGCCGGGAACGCCTCCTCGCCGGGGATTTCTTCCAGTCGGCCCGAGACTTCGCGCATCGCCTGGGCCCATCGACTGGTCGAGTCGGCCAGCAGCAGAACGTTCATGCCCATCTGGCGGTAGTACTCGGCCAACGTGACCGCCGTGTAGACCGACGCCTCGCGGGCGGCTACGGGCATCGCCGAGGTGTTGCAGATGATGATGGTCCGCTCCATGAGGCTTTTTCCGGTGCGGGGGTCTTCCAGCTCGGGGAACTCGCGGATGGTTTCCACGACTTCGCCGGCACGCTCGCCACAGGCGGCGATGATGACCACATCCACGTCGGCGTAGCGGGCGGTGAGCTGCTGGAGGACGGTCTTGCCGGCACCGAACGGGCCGGGGATGCAGTAGGTCCCGCCGCGATTGATCGGGAACATCGAGTCGATGATCCGCTGGCCGGTCACGAGGGGCTCTTTGGGCATCAGCCGGGTCTTGTAGACGTCGATGGCACGCTTGACGGGCCAATCCTGCTGCATCGTGACGGACTTCTGCTCGCCCTGCTCGTCGGTGAGGACGGCGATTTCCTTCTCGACGGTGTAGCTGCCCTTCTCGACGATGGACTCGACGGTGAACGAGCCCTTCCAGCCGAACGGGACCATGACCTTGTGCTCGAAGATTCCCTCGGGCGTGGTGCCCAGCGTGTCTCCGGCGCGGACGGTGTCGCCTTCCTTGACGGCGGGGGTCAGCTCCCACTGCTTCTCGGCGTCCAGCCCGGGCAGGTAGAGGCCTGGCTTGAGGAAGTATCCCGCTTGCTCGGCCACGTTGAACAGGGGGTTCTGCAGGCCGTCGTAGACCTGCCCCAGCAGACCGGGCCCGAGGGAGACGGCGAGCATCTCTTCTTCGAACTCGACGCTATGGCCGATTTTCAGGTCGCGCGTTTCCTCGAACACCTGCAGGTCGGCCAGGCGTCCGCGTACGCGGATGACCTCGCTGAGCAGGCGTGCGCCGTCCTCGCGGATGCAGTAGGCGGTGGCGTTCTGTACCACGCGTCCGGTGAGTTCCACGACCACCATGTTTCCGAAGATGGCAACGATTCGTCCGGTCACTTTCGGTGTCCTCTCAAAGGCTACAGGATCGCTTCGTCGAGCAGATCGTCGTCCGCTTCGTTGAGGCGTTCCCATCGAATCAGCAGGGTCAGTTTGGTCGCGTAGGCAGCCAGCTCGTCGTCGGAGAAGGTGAACCACGCGTCATGATCTTCAATCCAGTTCCATCGGGTCCGGTCCAGCACTTTCAGCCCGTCCAGCGGATGGGCGGCCGAGGCCCATTCATTCACCGTCGCGCGGAGGTCCACGTGAAACGGTGCCAGCTCCGGGGCGACCAGGTACGGCGTGACGTCCAGGCCGAGTTCCTTGGCCCGCGCCTCGGCGAGCTGGTTTCGCAACGCCACCTCGAAGCCGATGTACTCCTGCAGAAAGCGGGCATGGAGCGTCTGGGCCCGCTGGGCTGCATGGCGGTAGTACGCCGTCCAGATCGCGTCGGACGCGACGCGGCGGGAGGTGTCCTCGCTGCCCTGGAGAAAATCGGGCAGGGGCTCGGTCCCGTCCATCTGCGCCTCGGAGAGAACCAGCGGCTCGGCCTGGTCGATTTCGCCCGACGCCAGCGCCTCGCGCTGCATCAGGTCGTGTTCGAGCAGGAGCAGGTCGATGGCTTCGCGGGCAGGGTGATCGGCCCCGAGCCATTCGAGGTACTCCGCCAGCGACAGCGGGGGAGCGATGCCCAGCTCACCCAGCGACGGCAGGGCGGTGATGGTGAAAAGGTTTTCGCCTCGCAGACCCACGGGCTATTCCCCTTCGGCCTGGTTGTCGGTGTCGACGGCGTGGTCGAGGGTCTCGCGCAGCTTGGGGCTGACCATCTCGCAGAGCATCTCGACGACCGAATCGAGCGTGACCTCGACGGTCGCACCCGCACAGGTGTACTCGAAGCCGGACTGCTTGAGCGTGCCCTTCAGGTCGATCCCGATGTGCTTGCGGGTTTCCTCGACGCGCTCCTTGCCGATCTCGCCCAGGGCCCAGTCGACCAGTTGGTCGCGCAGCTCGGGCTTGACGGAAATGCGGATCTGGTCGGTTCCCTCGCGGTCGCTGTGGGCGTAGGAGGTGACCACCTCGTGGAGCACCTTGCCCAGGAAGTCCACACTGTCGAGCGTTTCCTGCGTGCCGGCACGCACCACCGACTGCAGGGCCCGGTTCAGCGAGTCGCGCAGCTTCAGGACGGTATCCCGGGCGGCGAGGTTCAGCTCCGTCTGGGAGCGTTCGACGTACTGCCGGGCTTCCTGCTTGGCCTCGTCGACAATCTTCCGGGCCTGCTGCTCGGCGTCGGCGATGATTTTGTCGGCGTCCTTCTGAGCCTGCCGGCGGAGCTGGTCGGCCTGCTTCTCGCCGGCTTCGACGCCTTCCTGCTGGAGCTTGGTTACGAACGACTGGATTGTCTCGGCCATGGGTGGGCGACTCCGTGTTTTATGCGTCTGGAGAACGGTTTCGTGTGCGTTTGTTTAACGTCCGTGGCGGCGGGGTTCACGGGTAAAACGCGAATGCACCGCATTGGTCTCGCTAATGTCGACTCAATTTCAGGTTGCAGGGCCGATCGTGGATTCCCGATCGGAACCGACCATCATGCGGATGGAACTCCTGCTGTCAAGAAATCTGACTCTCCCCCCGAGGGGATTTTGCATCTCGGCCGTGGGCGGCAACGGCGTGCATTCCTATGATTGTTCGGATTTTGGCGCCGGAAACCTTACCGGATTCCCTTGAGTTTCATCGCATGGACCACGTGTTGGGCGATCTGAGCAAGAGAAAACGCGGAGCAATCGTAGGCAAGATTGAACGCAGGTTTGCGCGGAAATCGCGTTTCGTAGATCTTCCTGAGGTAATCCTTATCGCGTTCCTCGGCCTGGATCCGCAGCCTCGCCTCGGTCTCGCTGAGTCCTTCGCGGAAGGCGATCTGTTTGACGCGCCAGTCTTCAGGCGCTTCGAGACGCACGGTAATTCCGTTGGGCAGGCCTTGAGTGGCCCCGGCGCCGCCTTGGCCGACGATAATCGCCCCGCCTTCGGTCGCGAGGTCCCGGATGATATCGGAGATGCGGTTGCGCACCTCGATGCCGCTGGGGAGGCGTTCGTTCTTTTGGCCGAACGAGCGGAAAAACTCGGCGATCACGCGGGGCTTGGTGCGCCGCTGCTGTTCCAGAACTTCTTTGTCAATATTGGTTTCCTCCGCAAGATGATCCAGCACTTCCTTGTGGTAGATCTTCCAGGAGGTTCCCTCGGGGGCCTCTTCATTGAGAATGTCCAGCAACAGCAGACCCAGAGAAAACCCCCAGCACCCAAACTCGCGGGAGATGGTAATGTAGGGGCCCGCCTGGGACTCCTGCTGCTCCGGGTCCGGGCGGTCCTGGAGATGTTCCGCCAGGGATACCTTGGCCATCCAATAACTCCTTCTATCAGAGGGGGGCGCGACCCTCTTGGGTCATTGTAGCGTCAAGCTCGATGCGTCAAACCGTCCTTACGCACATTCTGGCGTTCTGCGGGCGAAAGTCCAGCCGGAAAGAGCGTTTCATCCTCTGCATCGCCGCAGGTGCCTTCATGGGCTATCGGCATGCAGCCAAACGATCTATGAATTTCCCCGGGATGTTCAGGCCGATCGGCTGTCCAGCTTGCCGAAGATCATCCGTCCCGCGGAGGTCTGAATCACCGACGTGACGGTGATCATTACCTCCTGCCCGACGTGGTCGCGTCCCTGCTCGGCGACCACCATCGTCCCGTCATCGAGGTACCCCACGCCCTGGCCGGGCTCCTCGCCGGGTTTGATGATTTTCACCCGAAGCCCCTCGCCCGGGAGCACCACCGGCTTCAGCGCGTTGGCGAGGTCGTTGATGTTGATGACTTCCACGCCCCGCAGCTGCGCGACCTTGTTGAGGTTGTAATCGTTCGTCATCACCCGCCCGTTGAGGTGTTCGCCCAGCGCCACGAGCTTGGCGTCGACCTCGGATTCGTCATCGACGGCAGCGACGTGCTTGTCGTAGATCCGCACGTCGATCTTGTCCGACCCCTGCAGGCGGTTGAGCACGTCCAAACCGCGACGGCCTCGGTTGCGGCGAAGTTTGTTGTCCGAGTCGGCAATCGCCTGCAACTCGGCGAGGATGAATCGCGGGACGATGATCTCGCTTTCCAGGATCTTCGTCTCGGTGATGTCGGCGATGCGCCCGTCGATGATGACAGAGGTATCCAGCAGGAACGGCCGGGGTCCTTTGGCGTGACGCGAGAACTCCACGTACGGGATGACGAAGCGGAAATCGTCCTTGGTCTGCAGAACGAACGAGACGCACAGGAACACCGCAGCCGCCCCGATCAGAACGCGCACCAGCTCCAGGACCGGGTCGGTCTGGTCGACACCCGCCACGGCCACGCCGATCATCGTGGTGATGTGGCGCAGGAGATAGGCGATCACCAACCCCGCCATCACGCCGAAGAACAACCCGCTGAGCGCCTCGAGACGCTTCTTGCGCCAGAACATGTCCACCATCACCAGTCCGAACGCCAGCAGCACCGGGACAATAATGTAGAGCGTCACATACTGCGGGCCTTCCTGGGTGACACGTTCGCTCAGGGCGTACGGAATGGTGAAGGCGAGCACAACCAGCAGAAACAAGGCGCGGACCAGATGGATGATCATGCGAAATGTCCTTTCCCGTGCGACGGCGATAAACGCTATGGTATGAATCCGATGGGCTGACTATACCGCGCAACAGCAGGCCGGGAAACCCCCTCGCCGGCAGGTTGGTCAGAGGTTCGGAAGCACCGAGACGATCTCCTCGATCGTCGTCTGGCCACGCAATGCGGCGAGCTTGCCGACGTCGGTCAGCGAAAGCGTCTCGGCCTGGGCGATGTACTCGTCGATTTCGCCGGCAGGGGCGCGGTTGAGAACCATCTTGCGGGTGGTCTCGTCGGGCACGAACAACTCGAAAAGCCCCATGCGTCCCTGGTAGCCGGACTGGTGACAGCTCGCGCAGCCCTCGCCCTGGGAGAGGTGAGCTTCGTCGGCGTCGGTGAGCATTTCGCGCACCTTCGGCTCGATGAGCATCTCGCCGGTCTCGGGAAGCTCGGTGCGACATTTTGGGCAGATCGTGCGAACCAGCACCTGGGCGATCACGCAGCGAAGGGCCGTCGCCAGAAAAAACGGGTGAACGTCCAGGAACAGCATCGTCTCAATGGCTCGGCTGGCGCGGGACGCATGGGTGGTCGCCAGAACGAGGTGGCCGGTATTGGCGGCGCGGACGGCCGTCCGCGCGGTTTCCGCGTCGCGGACCTCGCCGACCATGATCACGTCCGGGTCCTGGCGCAGCAGGGCGGTGAGCATCTCGGCGAACCCCAGCCCCACCCGCGGGCTGATCTGCGTCTGGCTGACTCCCTGCAGATCGTATTCGATGGGGTTCTCGATGGTGCAGATCTTCCGCCCGGACCCGGCAATCAGGCGGAGCATGGAGTACATCGTCGTGGTCTTCCCGCTGCCGGTGGGCCCCGAGACGAGGATCAACCCGTTGGGACGCTCAATGATGTCGTCGATCGCATCCTGCTGGCCGTCCAGCATGCCCAACTCGTCGATTTCCATCAGGCCGACCGTACGGTCGAACACGCGGACGACCATGTCCTGGCCGTGGAGGGTGGGCACGACGCTGATGCGCAGCTCCACCTGGCGATCGGCGATTTCCACCTTCAGTCGGCCTTCGTGAGGCTTGCGGTGCTCGGCGACGTCCATCCCGGCGATGCTCTGCACGTGGCCGATCAGGCGGCGGGAAAGATCCAGGTCCAGTTGCGTCTGAGGGTAGAGTCTCCCGTCGATGCGGAACAGCAGGTCGCAGCCCAGACGCTGGGTGGAGAGGTGAATGTCGCTCACGCGATGGGTGACGGCCTCCTCGACGATGTGGGTCCACTGGGCGGAGGGTTCGCCGCCGACGTCCTGAATGGCCTGGTGATCGAGTATGGGTTCCATGGGGCGTCCTGTGCTAGGAGGCGTCGGGCGCGTCGCCTTGGGCGAGCCGGCGGTGGGCGAGATCGAGGGACTTGACCGTCGGAATCAGGTCCGGAAGCTTGACGGTGTCCAGCAGGCGACGGATCGACGGGCGCGGACGGGCGATAATCAGCCCGGCGTCGCGCTCCTTGGCGAACTCGTGCAGCGTGAAGAGGGCCCCGATACCGGCTGAGCTGAGAAACGTCACATTCCCAAGGTCCACGATGATGCCCGTAAGCTCGTCGCCCTCGCTCACCTCGCGAACCTTGTCCACCAGGCCGCCACGGGCACGCCATTCCATCTGTTCGGGACAGTACACCGTGTACACGCCCCCTCCATCCGATTTGACCTGCAGATCCATGGCCGTCCTTTCCGTTCGGGGCAACCTGACCGGCGTCTGCCGGACATCGGCCGCCGGCAGGAAAGAGTAGAACCCGACGCATGGAAGATCAATACCCTCACGAAAGATGCCGACCGCCGGTGGGTACAAAAAACGCTCGGGCCCCCGCGGGGGGAACCCGAGCGCGTCCACAAAACCCTCGGTAGTTGCGCAATTGCAAGGTATCCGTCTTCGGTGGGTCGTGGACCTGTACTCTGATTATACGCTCCATGATCGCCCGAGGAGAACCCTGCCCGATATTTTCGATGGGAATTCCCCCGAATGTGGATGAATCGACAGTCGTTACGAGGACCATGCCTCGCAAACAGCCCGCTCGATAGGCCGTAAAATCAGTATTTTCAATATATTGAGCGCCCATGCAGCCGGAGGTCCTCAATATATTGAGACTCATTCTTTTTTCTGAGCTTTACAATTATTCACAACCCCTTATTGAGAAAGATAGTAGAATACGGACAGCAGTGGCAACGCGCCGTGTGATGGTTCACCGGTCAGCCGAGGAGGGGCATGTATTGTCCTTCGGTTCCTGCCCCCATCGGTGACCGTCTCGGCGCCGTGGCCATTGCCTGAACGACATTCGGCATTCCGTCGATGGCCTGAGCCGTTGACGGCATGGAAGCCGGATCAGCTCTCCCCCTGGCTGGTCCGTGTCAGGCAGACTCGGCGTGCCCGGCTGGGTCTGCCGCTTTTTGCGCCCGTCGCCGGGGGTGATTCGCCTCTCTTCGAACCGGGGTGCTGGTATACAACGCGCTGCCGTCGGTTTGCATCCATTCGGTCGAGGGTGCTACCATGTCCTGCCGGCTAAAGGAGCTTCTTCCCGTTCGAGTTCCCACAGGAAAGGACCACAGCATGTCCGAAGGTGACGCGTCGCGTTCAGCGATGCAGAAACAAACGGCCCACAAGGCTCCCCCATTGACGATGGTGATTTTCGGGGCCTCGGGCGACCTGACCACCCGCAAGCTCATGCCCGCGGTCTGCAGCCTGTTCTGCGAGGGCATGTTCGACGAGAAGTTCCAGATCATCGGTTACGGCCGAACTGAGATGACCGACGAGGAATTCCGCACCGGCGTCATCGAACAATCCGAACTCACCTGCAAGCGCGAGCAGCGGTGCGGGAAGCGATGCGAAGAATTCGCCGAGCATCTCTACTACCAGCAGGGCAGCTACGACGACGTCGAGGACATCCGCACGCTGGGTGAGAGAATCGAACAGCTCGCCGGCCAGCGCGACATGCCCTGCAATACGCTGTTCTACCTCGCGACGCCGCCGGGGGTGTTCGGCACGCTGGCGGAACTGCTCCACGAGACCGGCCTCTCACGCAAAGGTCAGGAAGACGGCGATTCGTGGTCCCGCATCGTCATCGAAAAACCCTTCGGCCGGGACTTGCGATCGGCCAGTGCGCTCAACGAGCAGCTCCAGCAGGCCTTCGACGAGCAGCAGGTCTACCGGATCGACCACTACCTGGGCAAGGAGACGGTCCAGAACCTGCTGGTCCTGCGGTTTGCCAACGCCATCTTCGAGCCCATCTGGAACCAGAAGTACGTCGACCACGTGCAACTGACGGTGGCTGAGACGCTTGGCGTCGAGGGGCGAGGCGGGTACTACGAGGAGGCCGGCGCCATCCGCGACATGGTCGCCAACCACATGATGCACCTGCTGAGCCTGGTGGCGATGGAGGCGCCCGTTTCGCTCACCGCCGACGCCGTGCGCGATGAGAAGGTGCAGATTCTCCGCGCACTTCGCCCGATCCCGCCGCAATGCGCCCAATCCGACGTGGTCCAGGCCCAGTACGCCTCCGGTGAGGTCGATGGAGAGACCGTGCCCGGCTACCGCCAGGAGGACGGGGTCGCCGAGAACTCCACCACTCCCACCTATGTGGCCTTCAAGGCGTTCGTGGACAACTGGCGATGGGCCGGCGTGCCGTTTTATCTCCGTCACGGCAAGCGCCTCGCCCGGAAGGTCACCGAGATCTCAATCCACTTCCACGAGGTCCCGCGGGTGCTGTTCAACCTGCCGCCCACCGGGCCGATGCCCCCCAATGTCCTGCGGATCCGCATTCAGCCCGACGAGGGAATCTCCCTGCAGTTCCAGGTGAAGCGTCCCGGCCCGGCGATGCGCATCGAACCGTTCTGCATGGACTTCACTTACGACCAGGCCTTCGGGGCCGCCCCGCCCGACGCATACGAGCGACTGCTGCTGGATGCCGCCCTGGGCGACGCGACCCTCTTCACACGCAACGACGAAGCGGAGGCCTGCTGGGCGTTCGTAAACCCGCTTCTGGAAGGCTGTCAGCAGCAGGGCCCCGAGCGGATGGCCGACTACCCCGTCGGTACGTGGGGCCCGAGCGAAGCCGACCGGCTCATCCGCAACGACGGGCGCGACTGGGCGATTCGGGACCATTCCTGAACGCCTACTGCCAACGACCCGCATATTCGCGCCGGAGGATCTCCCAGGCCTTGTCGAGATAGTAGCGATACGCCTCCAGCGGTGTACCGTTGGGAATGCGATGGTCCAGCCCCAGCAGGCAGCCCCCGGTGCGGACCATCGGGGGAATCTTGTACTCCAGCTCACGGTCAATGGCGGATTTGCCCTGCCGCAGCACGTGCTTGTCCAGCCCGCCCTGAAACGCCAGGCGATCGCCATATTGCTCCCGCAGGGCCACGATGTCCATCCCGGCGGCAGGTTCGTTGGGGTACATCACGTTCACGCCGGCGGCCAGGAAGGCGTCGACCACGGGGTTCATGTTCCCGTCGGAATCCTGCGAGAACAGCCGGACCCCACGCGACCGGGCGAGATCCCACACCTGCCGGTAGTAGGGCAGGATGAACTCCCGGACCTGGTCCGGGCCTGCCAGAGGTCCGCTCTTGCCGGCCATGTCTTCGTGTACGAAGATCCGGTCGATCGGGGCGTGCTCGGTCACTCGCTCGATGGCGGTGCACGCGGTGTCCGCAAAGGTCTGGAGCATGTCGCCAATCAACTCGGGTTGATCGTAGTAGGCCATGCACAGCTGCGCGTCGCCCAGGAGTTGGCGGGGCTCGTCGAAGCCGCCGGGAATACTCACGGTCAGCACCTGCTCGTCGCGGCGCAGCTGGTC